>JADZCL010000270.1 GCA_020851615.1 Rubrivivax sp. | reverse complement strand
CCGCTACGACGCCGACATCGACGGTTTCAGCCTGCATGCAGCAGTGCGTGTCGAAGCCCACGATCGCCAGTGGCTGGAGCAGCTGTGCCGCTACATCACGCGGTCGGCGCTTTCCGATCAACCCGGGCAGCTCAACACCGCTGGCCAGGTGGAGCTCGAGCTGGAGACACCCTGGCGCGATGGAACGACGCACCTGGGCGTGGACCCGCAGCCACCGCCTCGAGGATCAGGGAAGACGCAGCGCCGAAAGCCGTGTTGCCGACCCGCCATTCGCTCCAGCGCCGAAAGCCGTGCGACGTGAAGCGCAGCGCGCAGTCCTCCTTCGACTCGCGTGCCACCCAGCTGTTTTAGACGCCGCGGGTCTTGACCACGCGCTGCGGGGCGGTACGGGCGGGTGGGTCGAACGAGGCTTCGGCGGGGCTCACCGCACCGCTGCACTCGAGAATCGCACCAACCCTGGCTTACCGGGCCGCGGGTCGGTGCGCCCGGGGGCAGGCGGCCGGTCGCGTGGGATTGCCGCCCGGTGCACCATACGGGCGCAGATGCACCGCAGTGCGGCGCCCGCGCGCGACCGCCATCCGAACCGACGCCGGCATCACGTCCATCGGCGACAATCGTGGCATGGAGTCGATCGTCAAGAACGTCAAGCGCGTGCCGCTGCGCCAGCAGCCTGGCGCAGACCTGATGTTCTGGCTGTCGCGCCCGATGGTCGAGCGCATCGCTGCCGTCGAGGCCTTGCGCAGGCAGGCGCTGGAGCCTGCCAACTCCGCCGATGCTGAACCGCGACTTCAAAGAGTTTGCCGAGTTGCTCAACGCCAGGGGCGTTGACTACCTCGTCGTCGGCGGCTATGCGCTGGCGGCGCACGGGCATCCGCGCTACACCGGCGACATCGATTTCTGGGTGCGACCGACGGCGGAGAACCTCGGCCGGCTGCTGGCAGCGCTGCAGGACTTCGGCTTCGGCTCGCTCGGCCTCGCGCTCGAGGACTTTTCGCCGGATACCGTGGTTCAGCTCGGCCAGCCGCCGCGGCGCATCGACCTGTTGACGACCATCGATGGTGTCGAGTTCGACGCCTGCTTCGCGCGGCGTGAACGGGTCGTTCTGGCCGGTGTGCCGCTGCACATCATCGGACTCGAGGACTTCAAGACCAACAAGCTCGCCAGCGGGCGGCTCAAGGATCTGGCTGACCTGGAAAGTCTGGAGCCACCGAAGGCGGTGGACCCGGGCGAAAGCTCCCGCTGAGCAGGATGCGATACACGATCAGGCCTTGAAAGGAAGGGGCCCGGCTCGGCCAGACCACCGTGCGCCAGACTGTCGTTTGACCGGCGGCGCACCGTGCGGCAGGTCCTGCTCGATGCCTTGCAGCCCGCACTCCAGGTAGCGTGCGCGCCAGCGCGCCACCTGCACGCGCCCGATGCCAAGCTGCCGGGCGATGTCCTTGTTCTGCAGGCCTTGCGCGGCCAGCGGCACGGCCCGCGTCAGTCGCGCTGCGGCCCCGGACGACCCGCCTCGACGACGAAGCGCGCCTGACTCGTGACGGCGCTGGCGGCGTCGGCCGGGTCGGTCACCGCCCGCAGATCGGCCTGCAGCCGCGCCGGGGTGAGCGCAAAGCGGATGCAGCCGCGCTGGTCGCCGCGCGCATGCAGCAGGTGCGGGTTCAGGCGCAGCTCCTGGTCCAGGCGCGCCTGCGGCGGGCCGTGGCTCGAGATGCTGGTGCCGCAGAACTCGCTGGCGAGCACCGGCGCGCGCGCGTCGCCGGGCTCGGCGCGCAGTTGGGCCACGTAGCTCGCATGCACGTCGCCGCCCAGCACCACGGCACCCGGCACCCGGCGCTCGGCCAGCCCACCCAACAGGCGGGCGCGGGCCGCCGGGTAGCCGTCCCAGCCATCGGTCCAGACGCGCGTGCCCTCGCCACCGGCCGGTGGCGGTCGCGCCAGCGGGGCCATCAGCGTCTGCTGGGCGAGCAGGTTCCAGGGGTGCTGCAGGCTCCAGCCGGCGGCCAGCCAGCGTTCCTGCTCGGCGCCCAGCAGCGTGCGGCCGGGGTCGGCCAGCGCCGCGCAGGCCCGCGGATCGACGACGTTGCCCCCGCCGCGCCCGGGCCGGGGGCAGGCCTGCGGGTCACGGTACTGGCGGTCGTCCAGCCACTGCAGGCGCGCCAGGCGCCCCCAGTCCAGCCGGCCGCACAGGCTCACCCGGCCCTGCACCGGGCGCAGCGCCTGCGGCAGCGGCATGTGCTCCCACCACGCCTGGTAGGCCGCCGCACGCCGGGCGGGGAAGTCGGCCTCCAGGCGCTCGCCCTGCTCGCCGGCGTAGTCGTTGGCGACTTCGTGGTCGTCCCAGATCACGATCCACGGGGCCAGCGCGTGCACGGCCTGCAGCAGCGGATCGCTCTTGTACTGCGCGTGGCGGGCCCGGTAGTCGTCCAGCGTGCGCGCCGTGGCGCCCTCATGGCGGCGCACGACCGCGGCCCCCGGTGGCGTGGCGTACTCGTAGACGTAATCGCCGACGAAGATCACGAGCGCGGGCGGCTGCTCGGCCACATCGCGCCAGGCCGCCCACAGCCCGTGATCCCAGCGCTGGCAACTGGCGAGCACGAAGTCCAGCTGCGCCACCTCGGCGTGCGCCGCCGGCGCCGTGCGCGTACAGCCCACGCGGCTGGCATCGCCCAGGGCGCCGAAGCGGTACCAGTACTGGCGGTCCGCAGCAAGGCCGGCGACCTCGACGTGCAGGCTGTGCGCGTCCTCGGCGCGGGCCAGCGCGCGCCCGCGTACGACGACACGCTGCAGGCCTTCATCGGCCGCCACCTCCCAGTCGACGGCCACCTCTGCAGCCAGCCCCGGGCCGGTCAGGCGCGTCCAGAGCACCACGCCCGCGGCGCTGGGCTGCCCCGAGGCGACACCCAGCGCAAAGCGCGGGACATCGGCCGCCCGGGCCTGGCGCAGCCAGGCCGGCGCGCCGATGGCGGCGGCCAGCACAGGCAGCGTGCGCAGCAGCCTGCGGCGGCCGGGCACGGCCCGGGTGGGGTGTCCAAGACGCATGGGGTGCAGTGTGCGCCCGGCACGCGCCGCGTCTGCACCCTCGTTGTGTGAAGCAATGCAAAGCCGGCTGGGCGTCATGCCGGTCGGCCTCGTCGGCCTCGATTCCGCGCGATGATCCGTGGCCCGCAGCCCGCGGACCGCCCGGCGGCCAGGCCCGCCCACGAACCCCGACGAATCATGCCCATCCCCCCCTTGCCCGGCCGCGCCTGCCCCCGCCCACGACCTGGCGCGGCGCGCGCCGCAACCCCGACGCAGGCTGCGCGGGCCGCATGGGCCGCACGGGCCGCGCTGGCGCTGGGTGCCGCAGCCCTGCTCGCCGGCTGCGACCAGGCCGGGCGCCCGGCACCCGCCACCCCGGCGGCGTCGGCCGCGGCGTCGGGTCACCCTGGTGCAGCGGCGCCCACCGGCGCCGCCTCGGCCCCGCCGGTGAGCGTGACCACCGTCACCGCCACCCGGCGCGACCTGCCGCTGCAGCGCGAGAGCACCGGCACCGTGGCCCCGGTGCTGACGGTGGACGTGCGCCCGCAGGTGACCAGCATGATCCGCAGCGTGCACGTGAAGGAGGGCCAGTTCGTGAAGGCCGGCGAGCCGCTCTTCACGCTCGACGCCGCCGCGGACGAAGCCAACGCAGCACGGCTGCAGGCCCAGCTCGCACGCGACGAGGCCGCGCTGGCCGACGCCGAGCGACAGTACACGCGCAGCCGCGAGTTGCTGGCGCAGAACTTCGTCGCGCAGGGCGCGGTCGACACCGCGCGCACGCAGGTGCAGACGCAGGCGGCGACGGTGGCCGCCAGCCGTGCGGCGCTGCAGGCTGCGCGCGTGCCGCTGGCCTATGCGCGCATCGCCGCGCCGAGTGCGGGCCGCGTCGGCGCGATCAACCTCTATCCCGGCAGCTCGGTGCAGGCCAACGCGACGACGCTGGTCACCATCACGCAGCTCGACCCGGTCGACGTCACGTTTGCGATGCCGCAGCGCGACCTGGCCGATGCGCTGGCCGCCCTGCGCGGCAGCGGCGCCGCGGTCGAGGCCGCGCTGCCCGAAGGCGGGCCTGCGCTGGCCGGCCGCCTGGTCTTCGTCGACAACGCCATCGACTCCAGCTCGGGCACCGTGAAGGTCAAGGCGCGTTTT
>JADZCL010000269.1 GCA_020851615.1 Rubrivivax sp. | reverse complement strand
CTGCTCCTGGCCGGCGCCGCCGCGTTCGCGTGGATGCGTGCGCCTGCAGTGCCGGTTGTCCAGGCGCGCCGGGTGCCGCTCGTGCAGACCGTGGTCGTCAGTGCCCGTGTGGCCAGCCCGACGCGCGTCTTCCTGGGCGCCACGCTGACCGGACGCGTGGCCGCCGTGCCGCGGCGTGAAGGCGCCGCCTTGCAGGCCGGTGAGCTCGTCGTGCAGCTCGAGGATGCGGAATGGGCCGCAGCGCTGCAGCAGGCCGAGGCGGCGCTGGCCAGCGCCCGTGCGGGCCTGCTCGTGCAGCAGCAGCTCGCCGTGCCGGTGGCTGCGCAGCAGAGCGCGCAGGCTGAGGCCAATGCGGCCGCCGCGGCACGCGAGCGCGAGCGCAGCGAGGCCTTGTTCGCGCAGGGCTTCATCGGTCAGGCGCGGCTGGACGAGGTGCGCCGTGTGGCCGAGGTTGCGCAGGCACAGTGGCGCGCGGCACGCACGCAGCAGCAGGCCAACGAGAGCGGCGCCGAACTGGCGCAGGTGCAACTGCGCGTGCGCGAGGCCGAGGCCGGCGTGGCGGCAGCCCGGGCGCGCCTGGCCCAGGCTCGCGTGCTGGCACCGGCGCCGGCACTGCTGCTGCAACGCCTGGTCGAACCCGGCCAGATCGTGCAGCCCGGAACGCGGGTGGCCGAGCTGGCCTTGCGTCAGCCGGCCGAACTGGTGGCGCTGGTCGACGAGAAGTTCCTCGGCCGATTGGCCGTGGGGCAGGGCGCCAGCGTGCTCGCCGATGCCTACCCGGCGCGGCCTTTCCCGGCACGCATTGCCTCCATCGCCCCGCTCGTGGACGCGCAACGTGGCGCGATCGAAGTCAAGTTCGCGCTGCCGGACCCGCCGGACTTCCTGCGCGACGACCTCACCGTCTCGGTCGAGATCGTCACTGCGCGCCGTGAGCAGACGCTGGTCGTGCCCGCCGAGGCCTTGCGCGGGCCGCAGACGCTGCTGGTGCTCGACGATGGGCGCATCGAGGCGCGTGCCGTGCGCACCGGCGTGCGCGGCGTGAGCGACATCGAGGTTCTGCAAGGGCTGCGCGAGGGCGAGCAGGTGGTGCTGGATGCGACGCGCCAGCCCGGGCAGCGCGCACGCCCGCTGCAGGAGCGCGGGCCCGTGGGGGCGGATACGGCCGCGCCCGCCGGGTCGAGTGCCCAGGCGGGGCAAGGCGTGGGCAGTGCCCTGCAGGCCATCGGTCGCTGACAGACGAACGCAGGCACCGCAATGTCGCCGGGATTTGCCCCCACCGTGGCGCTGCGCTTCCTGCGCGAGGGTCGCCTGCAGACGCTGCTCATCGTCATCGGCGTGGCCGCCGGTGTGGCGGTGGTGTCCTACGTCTCGGCCCTGATCACGGGGCTGCAGGGCAACACGCTGCGGCGCACGCTGGGCACACAGCCGCATCTGGTCGTGCAGCCGCCCGAGCAGCGCTCGCTGCCCAGCCTGACTGCGGATGGCGCGACGCGCGTGCTGCGCGAGGTGCAGGCCCGTGCGCAGCGACCGCGCACGATCGACGGCTGGCCGGCGGTGCAGCAGGCGCTGGCCGACCTGCCCGAGGTGAAGGCGGTGACCGCAGTCGTCAGCGGTGCGGTGCTGGCGCTGCGCGGCGAGGCCAGCCGTTCGGTGACGCTGTCGGGAATCGACCTGGACGGCTACGACCGCATCGTCTCGCTGCGGTCCGCCCTCGTGCGCGGCGCGGCGCGCGTGGCCGCGGGCGAAGCGCTCGTGGGCCTGCAACTGGCCGAGGATCTGGGCGTCGGGCTGGGCGACCGCATCGTGCTGCAGAGCGGCCACGGCGCGGGTGACACCGTCAAGATCGCCGGCTTGCTGGACCTGGGCAACCGCGAGTTGAACCGGCGCAGCGTCTTCGTCAACCACGGCGCGGCGCAAAACCTGCTGGGCATACCCGGTGGCGTGACCCAGGTGTGGGCGACCGTCGCCGACCCGTTTGCCGCCGACCGCGTCGCCAGGCGCGCGTCGCAGCGGCTGGGGCTGCAGGTCGAGAGCTGGATGGAGACCAATGCACAACTGCTGTCGGCGCTCAACGCGCAAGGAGTCAGCACCGGGCTGATCCGCTTCTTCATGACGCTCGTCGTGGTGCTGGGCATTGCCAGTGTGCTGATGGTCAGTGTTGCGCACAAGCGCAAGGAAATCGGCATCCTGCGCGCAATGGGCGCCACGCGGGCGCAGATGACGCAGGTCTTCCTGGTGCAGGGGGCGCTGGTGGGCATGGTCGGCTCGCTGCTGGGGGTCCTGCTGGCGATGGTGCTGCTGTGGGGCTTCTCGACCTTTGTGCGCGGCAGTGACGGGCAGCCGCTGTTCGTCGTCACGCTGGGCTGGGATCTGGCGCTGGCGGTGCCGCTGATCGCCACCGTGGCGGGCATGCTGGCTGCGGTGGCGCCCGCCCGCAGCGCGGCGCGGCTGGATCCGGCGCAGGCGATCCGCGTCTGAGCAGCCGGGATGCAGACCGCCAGTCCAGCCGTCCCCGCTGCAGCGCTGGTCGAGCTGCGAGAGGTGCGCAAGAGCTACAACGTGGGGACGCCGGTGGCCACCGAGGTGCTGCACGGCATCGATCTGGCCATCGGGCGTGGCGAGTTCGTCGCGCTGATCGGGCCTTCGGGCTCGGGCAAGAGCACGCTGCTCAACATCATCGGCCTGCTGGAGCCGATGAGCAGCGGCGAGTACCTGCTGCTGGGGCAGCCGGTCACGACGGCCAGCGATGCCGAGCTCACGCGCCGGCGGGGCGACATGCTGGGCTTCGTCTTCCAGTTCCACCATCTGCTGCCGGCCTTCACCGCGCTCGAGAACGTCCTGATGCCAGAGTTGATCGCGCACGGCCGCATCAGTCCGGCGGCCAGGGCGCGGGGGCTGGCGCTGCTGGACCGGGTCGGGCTGGGTGCAGCGGCACACAAGCGCCCGGGCCAGCTCTCCGGCGGCATGCAGCAGCGCGTGGCGATCGCACGCGCGCTCTCGCACGGCTGTCCGCTCGTGCTGGCCGACGAGCCCACGGGCAACCTGGACACGCACAGCGCCGACGACGTCTTCACGCTGCTGCGGCAGATCAACGGCGACGAAGGCACGGCCTTCCTGGTCGTCACCCACGATCCCCGGTTGGCGGCGCGCTGTGACCGCGTGATCGAACTCGTCGACGGACGCGTCAAGGGGGCTTGACGCCGCGCGCTCAGCTGACGCTGTAGGCCGCGGCCGCAGTGGCGATGAGCACGCCGGCGTCGTTGTGCAACCGCATCTGCGTGCTGGCGATGCGCCCGCCCAGGCGGGTGACCTCGGTGCTGGCGATGAAATGCCGGCCGATGCCCTGGCGCAGGAAGTCCACCCGCATGTCGATCGTGCCGTAGCGCGCAAAGCGTCGCATCACCTCGTCCATGCTCTCGTGCGCGTGGTGCTCGGCGATCGCCACCATGCCGGCCAGGCCGCCCATCGCGTCGAGCACCGCGGCGGTGACGCCGCCATGCAGCCGTCCGTAGGCGGGGTGGCCGACGAGTTCGGGCTTCATGTCGAAGCGCCCGTGCACGTCGCCATGGCGCACCGACAGCAGGGACAGGCCAAGGATCTGGTTGAACGGGATGCGGTTCTGGAAGAGGTCGTGCAGCGCGGCATCGACTCTTGCCTGCTCGGCCGTGCTGCGGCGCGGCGGCGCGTGGGTGGGGGTGGTATGGGTGTTCATTGAGGTCGGCGTGCGCGGGCCCGGTCCAGGCGGAGGCGGCAGGCAATGGGTCTCGGCGGCATTGTGTACGCAGCCGTGCGCGCGCCGCACGGGCGTGCTGCGTGGGTGGCCATTCGTACGGCGCGCATGCGTATAGCATCGATTGCAGCCATGCCGGGAGCCGGCTGCGGCCGCGCGGCCAGCGGCCAAGGAGTCATCGATGTCCGACGCTTTCATCTACGACCACCTGCGCACGCCCCGCGGCCGGGGCAAGAAGGATGGCAGCCTGCACCAGGTCAGTCCGGTCTGGTTGCTGCGCAGCCTGCTGCAGGCCTTGCAGCAGCGCACGCAACTGGACACGGCGCTCGTTGACGACGTCGTGCTGGGTTGCGTGACGCCTGTGGGCGAGCAGGGGGCCGATATCGCCCGCACCGCCGTGCTCGATGCGCAGTGGGCGCAGACGGTGGCCGGCGTCACGCAGAGCCGCTTCTGCGCCAGCGGGCTGGAATCGGTCAACCTCGCGGCCGCCAAGGTCCGGGGTGGCTGGGAGGATCTGGTCGTCGCCGGCGGGGTGGAAAGCATGAGCCGCTGGCCGATGGGCAGCGACGGCGGGGCCTGGGTGATGGACCCGCGCGTGAACCACAAGACCGGCTTCGTGCCGCAGGGCATCGGGGCGGACCTGATCGCCACGCTCGAGGGCTTCAGCCGTGACGAGCTCGACGCCTTCGCACTGCGCTCGCACCAGCGCGCCGCCGCGGCACGTGAGCAAGGGCACTTCGCGCGCTCGATCGTGCCGGTGCACGACATTGCCGGGCTGCTGCTGCTGGACCAGGACGAGACCATCCGCCCGCAGGCCACCGTGCAGGCCATGGCGCGCCTCGAGCCGAGCTTTGCGGCGATGGGGCAGATGGGCTTCGATGCCACGGCACTACGCCGCTACACCACGCTCGAGCGGATCGACCATGTGCACCATGCCGGCAACAGCAGCGGCATCGTCGACGGGGCAGCCCTGATGCTGGTGGGCAATGGCGAGGGCGGCCGCAAGGCGGGCCTGAAGCCGCGCGCGCGCATCCGCGCCGCGGCGGTGATCGGCTCGGAGCCCACGATCATGCTGACCGGCCCCACGCCGGCCTGCCACAAAGTGCTGGCCAAGGCGGGCATGGCGGCGTCGAACATCGACCTGTGGGAGGTCAACGAGGCCTTTGCGGCCGTGCCGCTGAAGACCGCGCGGGACCTTCACGTCGACCTCGAGCGCGTCAACGTCAACGGGGGTGCGATCGCGATGGGGCATCCCCTGGGCGCCACCGGCTGCATCATCCTCGGCACGCTGCTGGACGAACTCGAGCGCCGCGGCCTGGGCGTGGGGCTGGCCACGCTGTGCGTGGGTGGCGGCATGGGCATCGCAACCCTCATCGAACGGGTGTGAACATGGACAAGGCGGTTGACCTGCAACTGGGTGAGGACGGCGTCCTCGTCGCCACGATGGACTTGCCCGGCCGGCCGATGAATGTCGTGGGCGAGGCGCTGCTGCAGGGCATTGCCGCGGCGTGCGAGCGGCTTGCCGACCCGGCCGTCAAGGGTCTGGTGCTGACGAGTGCCAAGTCCGACTTCTGCGCCGGCGGTGACCTCGATCGCATGTGCCGCTGGACACGCCCGCAGGAGCCGTTCGAGGCCTCGATGGCGATGAAGAAGATCCTGCGCGCCCTCGAAACACAGGGCAAGCCGGTGGTGGCCGCGATCAACGGGCATGCGCTGGGCGGGGGTCTGGAGATCGCCCTGGCCTGCCACGCGCGCATCGCACTGGACGATGCGCAGATCAAGCTCGGCCAGCCCGAGGTCAAGCTCGGCCTGCTGCCCGGCGGCGGCGGCACGCAGCGGCTGCTGCGGCTGCTGGGCATCGAGCAGGCGCTGCGCTTCTGCCTTGAAGGGGCCGACATCGCGCCGCCAAAGGCGCAGGAGCTCGGGCTCGTCAGCGCGCTGGCCGGTGATCGGGCCGAGCTGATGGCCATGGCGCGAGCGTGGATCGCCGCCAACCCGAAGGCCGCGCAGCCCTGGGATCGGCCGCGTTTTCGCATCCCGGGTGGCGATTCGCGCAGTCCGGCGGTGGTGCAGATGCTGGCGATTGCGCCTTCGATCGCGGCGGCGCGCAGCTTCGGGAATTACCCCGCGCTGACCCACATCATGAGCAGCATCTTCGAGGGCGGTCTGCTGGAGTTCGATGCCGCGTGCACGATCGAGAGCCGCTACTTTGCGGCCTGCGCGATGACGCAGGAGGCCCGCAACATGATCGGCACGCTGTGGTTCGAGCTCAACGCGATCAAGAAAGGCACCTCGCGTCCGGCCGGCATCGAGCGCAGCCGGGTCACCCGCGTGGGCGTGCTCGGCGCGGGCATGATGGGTGCGGCCATCGCCTACGTGGCCGCGCGTGCCGGCATCGACGTCGTGCTGCTGGATCGGACGCAGGAACTCGCCGACCGAGGCAAGGCCTATTCGCAGGGGCTGCTCGACAAGGCGCTCGCGAAGGGCCGCAGCACACCGGCCCGGCGCGATGCGCTGCTCGCGCGCATCGACGCCGGCACCGACCATGCCCGGCTGGCTGGATGTGAGCTCGTGATCGAGGCTGTTTTCGAGGATCGTGCGGTCAAGGCCGAGGTCACGCGCCGTGCCGAAGCAGTACTCGGCAGCGAGGCGGTGTTTGCCTCCAACACCAGCACGCTGCCGATCGGCAGCCTGGCGCAGGCCAGCATTCGGCCCGAGTCGTTCATCGGCCTGCACTTCTTCAGCCCCGCCGACAAGATGCCGCTGGTCGAGATCATCGTCGGCGCCAGGACCGACGAACGCACGCTGGCGCGGGCCTTCGACTTCGTGCTGCAGATCGGCAAGACGCCCATCGTCGTCAACGACCAGCGTGGCTTCTACACGAGCCGCGTCTTCTCGACTTACGTGATGGAAGGGATCGCGATGCTGGCCGAGGGGGTGCATCCGCGCAGCATCGAGGTCGCCGGCCTGCAGGCGGGCATGCCGATGCCCCCGCTGGCGCTGCAGGACGAGCTCAGCCTGTCGCTGACGCTGCACATCGCAGAGCAGACGCGCAAGGACCTCCTGGCCGAAGGCCGGGCCGATGCGGCGGAGCATCCGGCGCTGGCCGTGGTGCGCCGGCTGTGCGAGCAGGGGCGGGTGGGGCGCAAGGCAGGGCGCGGTTTCTACGATTGGGGAGTGGGTGAGGATGGCCGCCAGAAGCAGCTCTGGAGTGGCCTGGCGGATCTGTATCCGCCCGCACGCGCACAGCCGCCGCAGCAGGAGCTGATCGACCGCCTGCTGTTCGTGCAGGCCAACGAGGCCGTGCGCTGCCTGGACGAAGGCGTGCTGCGCTCGGTCGCCGATGGCAACGTCGGTTCCATTTTCGGCTGGGGTTTCCCACCCTTCCACGGCGGCGCGCTCCAGTTCGTCTCGGCGATGGGTGCGGCGGCGTTTGTGCGGCGGGCCGGCGCCTTGGCTGCCAGCCATGGGGCACGCTTTGCGCCTGCCGCGGGCGTGGTGCGCGCGGCGCAGACGGGTGCGCCGCTGCAGGCCCTTGTGGAGTAGCCAGATACAGACTATATTGAACGCAAAGTCTTGATTCGGATGACGAGGTGGTGACCGAACTCCTGGCCCGCGAAGCCCCGCTGCCGCCGCAGGTGACGCCGCAGCAGATGGCTGCCGCAGGCTTGCGTGCCTTTGCGCGCATCGCGCAGGCATGGGGCTTGAGCGTGGACGAGCAGCTCACCCTGCTGGGCGCGCCGGCACGCTCGACCTACTTCGCCTGGCGCAAGGATCCTGCGCGCGCCGCGCTGCCGCGCGACACGCTCGAGCGCCTCTCCAACATCTTGGGCATCTACAAGAGCCTGCAGATCCTGCTGCCCGACCCGGCGGCAGCCGACGCCTGGGTGCGCCAACCCAACCGGGCCGCCCTCCTGGGCGGACGCAGCGCGCTTGATTGCATGCTGGGCGGCAACGTGAGCGACCTCAACCTCGTGCGCCGCTACCTCGACGGTGTGCGCGGCGGCGGGTGGTCATAGAGCGGGCATGGCCGACCCCGTGCGCCGCCGCGTGCGCTGGGCGCAGGCCTGCCGCATCGTGCCGACGCGCTACCCCGCGGTCACGCTGTTCGACCGCGTTGCCGACGCGGCCGACTTCGACGCGCTTTATGCGCTCGAGGCCATGACCAACGAGCGCCTGCGCGACGAGGTCGGGCAGGTCGAGCGGGTCCCGGCTGCACAGCGCCGCTTCGGGCCAGGCAGTGGGCCCATCATGGCCGCATTCACGCACGTCAACCTCGAGGGCAGTCGCTTCGCCGACGGCAGCTACGGTGTCTTCTACGCCGCACGCGAGCGTGCCACGGCCATCGCCGAGACGCGCCACCACCACGCCCGCTTCCTGCGCATGACGGCGCAGCCGGCCATGCACCTGCCGATGCGGCTCTACCACGTCGCCATCGACGCGCGCCTGCACGACCTGCGGCCCCGGCAGCCGGAGTTCGAGGCTTGCCATGCGCCCGACAGCTACGCGGCGTCGCAGGGGCTCGCGCGGCAACTGCACGCCGGCGGCTCTGACGGCGTGGTCTATCGCAGCGTGCGCCACGCGGGCGGGCAGTGCGTTGGCCTGTTCAATCCGCAGGGCGCGCGCGCTTGCCTGCATGCGGCCTATCTGCTCTATGCATGGGACGGGCAGCGCCTGGCCGACGTCTACGAGAAGCTCCCATGAAGCGCCTGCCGCGGCTGGACGCCTTGCGCGGCCTGGCGATCATCTGGATGGCGCTCTACCACTTCGCCTTCGACCTCAACCATTTCGGACTATTGGAGCCACGCCAGTTCCCGAGCGACGACCCGGTCTGGATCGTTCAGCGGACGCTGATCCTCTCCCTCTTCCTCTTCTGTGCGGGCCTCGGGCAGGCCATGGCGACCACCCAGGCGCAAGGCTGGGCGCGTTTCTGGCGCCGCTGGGCCCAGGTGGCGGGGTGCGCGCTGCTGGTGAGTGTTGGCTCGTGGATGGTCTTTCCGCGCAGCTGGATCGCCTTTGGCGTGCTGCACGCGCTGTGCGTGATGCTGCTGCTGGCGCGGCTTGTGGCGCCGTGGCGGCGCGGCCTGTGGCTGCTGGCGGCAGCGGCGCTGGTGCTGCCGCTGCTGTGGCGGCACGAGGCCTTCAACGGGCCGGCGCTGAGCTGGATCGGCCTGGTCACGCGCAAGCCGGTCACCGAGGACTACGTGCCGTTGCTGCCGTGGTTTGGCGTGCTGCTGGCGGGCCTGGCCGCCGGCCAGTGGCTGTCTGCGCGTCGCCCGGGCTGGTTGGACGGGGCCCTGCCCCCGGGCCTGGCCCCGCTGGCTGCACTGGGGCGCTGGTCGCTGTCCTTCTACATGGTGCACCAGCCGGTGTTCTTCGCGCTGCTGATGGCCTGGACGGCACTTCGCGGTCGCCCTTGAGCCGCACGCTGCGCTACAGCTGCCGGTCGCGCGCCAGCGGTGGATTGCGCGCAAAGTAGCGCCGGATGCCGGTGGCGATGGCTTGCACGAGCTCTCGCTGGTAGTCGGGGTCGCGCAGCCTGGCCTCTTCTTCGGGGTTGGAGATGAAGCCCGTCTCGACGAGGACACTCGGGATCTCCGGCGCCTTCAGCACGGCAAATCCGGCCTGCTCGACTGTGCCCTTGTGCAGCCGCCCGACGCGGCCGATGTGCCTGAGCACCTCGCGCCCGAGCTTCAGGCTGTCACGGATCTGCGCCGTCGTGCTCATGTCCAGGAGGGCGCGCTTCAACTGCTCGTCGGCCGACGCGATGCTCACACCGCCAACGGCGTCGGCGCGGTTCTCGCGATCGGCCATCCAGCGCGCGGTGGCGCTCGAGGCTCCCTTCGTGCTGAGTGCAAAGACGCTGGCGCCGCGCGCCTCGGGCCGCAGGAAGGCGTCGGCGTGCACCGAGACGAACAAGTCGGCCTGCACGCGGCGCGCCTTGCGCACCCGTTCGTACAAGGGCACGAAGTAGTCGCCGGTGCGGGTGAGCATCACACGCACGTTGCGCTGCGCGTTCAGCTCCTCGCGCAGCACGCGCGCGATGGCCAGCACCACGTCCTTCTCGCGCAGGCCGCTCGGGCCGATCGCGCCCGGATCCTCGCCGCCGTGGCCCGGATCGACGGCGATGATGATCAGCCGCTCGACGATGCGCCGCTCGGCCGCGGTCACGGGCCGGGGCGGTTCGGGCGCGGGGGTCATGAGTGGGGGCGCCGAAGCCGCCGGGGCTGGCCTGGCCGGATCCACGCGCGTGATCAGGTCGCCCAGCGCATCCTGCACGGCGCGTTCGGCCTGCGCCTGGGCCGCCTCCTTGTCGCGCACCAGGGCCAGCAGCGGGTCACTCTCCTGCAATGGATGCAGGTCCAGCACCAGTCGGTGCTGGTAGGCCGCCACGGGCGTCAGCGCGAACTGCTGTGGCGCCACCGCCTGCTTGAGGTCCAGCACCAGGCGCACCACACGCGGCTGATACTGCCCCACGCGCACGGCGGCGATGTAGGGGTCCTCAGGCGCCACCTTGCCGACCAGCTCACGCAGTGCCGCGTCAAGCTCAAGTCCTTCGATGTCGAGCACCAGCCGCAGCGGCCCGTCGGTCAGGAAGTGGCGGGCCGCCAGTGCGCGGTCGCTCTCGATCGTCACCCGGGAGTAGTCGCTGGCGGGCCACACGCGCACGGCGAGGATGGCAGCGCCGTGCGCAAGTTCGGCCGTTCCCAGGCACAGCACGACGCTGCCCAGACGCTGCAGCGTGCGGCGGCGAGTCGTCACGCCAGCAGCTCCAGTCCGCGGGCCGTGCACGCCTGTGCCAGCACGCTGCGGGCATCGTCATCGTCGATGTCGATGTCGATGAAGAGGCGCAGGTCCGGCAGCGGCAGCATGGGCGCCGCCTTGTCCGGCCACTCGGCGATCTTCAGCCCCGGTGCCGCGAAGAGCTCGCGCAAGCCGGCGTCCTCCCATTCGCG
>JADZCL010000268.1 GCA_020851615.1 Rubrivivax sp. | reverse complement strand
CGCGGCGCACGTGCGCCTCGTCGACGTTCTCGACCACCATCACCTGGAACTGGCGCGGCAGCAGGATCACCGACAGCATCGCCAGCAGCATGAGCGCAAACCACTGGTCGTAGGCGAAGGGCTGGCCACCGCCGGCCAGCACACGCGCCAGCGCCGGCGTCTGGGCGATGCGCGCGGCCAGCGCCGCCGGCCCGTCGAACAGGCTCCAGGTCACGAACACGCCCACGCCCACGAAGGCCAGCAGCTTGACCACCGACTCGGCGGCGATCGCCGCCACCATGCCCTCGTAGCGCTGCGTGGTGTCCAGGTGGCGCGTGCCGAAGACGATGGTGAAGCCCGCCAGCACCAGCGCCACGTAGAGCGTGGTGTCGCGCCACCAGGGCAGCGCCGCGTCGCCCGCGGCCGCACCGGTCAGCAAGGCGTAGCCGCTGGCCACCGCCTTGAGCTGCAGGGCGACATAGGGCACGACACCGATGAGCGCGATCAGCGTCACCAGCGCGGCCAGCGCGCGGCTCTTGCCGTAGCGGCTGGAGATGAAGTCGGCGATCGAGGTGATGCGCCAGGTGCGCGCAATGCGGATCATCTTGCGCAGCAGCACCCAGGCCAGCACCATCGCCAGCGTCGGGCCGAGGTAGATGGGCAGGAACCACACCCCCGTGCTGGCCGCGCGCCCGACGCTGCCGAAGTAGGTCCACGCACTGCAGTACACGCCCATCGACATCGCGTAGACCCAGCCGCTGGCGATCACGCTGCGCCCGGCGTCGGCGCGCCGATCGGCCCAGGCGGCGATCGCAAACAGCGCCAGCAGGTAGGCGAACGAGGCGCCGACGACCAGGGCCGGCGACAACGCGGCGGCGGCCGACGGCAGCTCAGTCATCGTGCCGCTCCATCAGCCAGGCGAGCGCCGCAATCACAGCCGCCCAGAGCGCGAACACGAGCAACGGCTGCTGCACCCACAGCTGCGCCAGCGGGAAGTCGAATACCAGCCAGCCCACCGCAAAGAGCGCCAGCAGGCGTTGCACGATGGGACTGCGCCGCATGGCCGCTGCTTCCGGCTAGAGCCGGTCGAGGTGGAAGTGCTGGCGCAGGAAGACGCGAAAGCGCTTCACGATCGCCAGCGCGTCGTGCAGCGGTTCGCGCTCGAGCGCCCCCAGGTCGGCGGGCCGGACGGCGTTGCCGGGTTGCTCGCCCGCGGCGCGCTGGCGCAGCTGGTGCGACAGGCGCAGGCCCATCAGGAAGTGCAGCGCATCCACCAGGTCGCGCGCCAGCGCCGCATCGATCCGCCCCTGCGCCTGCAAGGCGGCCAGGCGAGCGGCGCTGCCCTGTTCACGCACGCGGTACTGCAGCGCCAGCGCGCGCACGCCGTGCACGATCGGAAAGGTGCCGAGCTTCTTGATGTCCAGCGGCGTGTCGTCACGATTGCGCGTCAGGCGCGACCAGAAGTTGCCTGGCTCCTGGAACTGGTCGGCCGCCGCGGCAAAGCGCGCCAGGTAGCTGTCCTGTCCGGCCAGCAGCAGGTCCAGGTGCTCGCGCGCAGCCGCCAGCAGCGACTCGTCGCCGGCCACCGCAGCGGCATCGAAGAAGATCGCCAGGTTCAGCGGGCCGTCGGCATCAGGCCCGTAGAGCCACTGGCGCAGGGTCTGGCGGAACGCCGGCAGCGGCTGCCGCCACAGCGGCGTCGTCAGCATGATGCCGCCCGGGCACGGTGGATAGCCAAAGCTGCACAGCGCCGCGTTGAACTGCGCCGCGATGTCGGCGAGATCGGGCCACTCGAAGCCCTCGCGCAGCAGCAGCGCGTTGTCCTGGTCGGTCTTGAGGATCTGCTCGCCGCGCCCCTCGCTGCCCATCACCAGCAGGCAGCTGGCCTGCACCAGCGCCGGCGGCGCCAGCAGCGCCCACAGGCGCGCGAACAGGCGCCGGTTGAGCTCGGTCACCAGCCGCGTGATGCGTTCGACGCGGATCCCGCTGCCGTGCAGCAGGGCAATCGTCTCGTCGATGCGCACGGCCGCCTCGCGCAGGTCGGCCACGCCTTGCGCATGCTCGATCTGCTGCGCGATGAGGTAGGAGTGGTTGGCCACGAAGCTGACCAGGTCGAGCTGGCCGAGCACCCCCAGCACCTGTGTGCCGTCGCGCACCAGCAGGCGGTGCACGCGGTGCTTGACCATCAGCCACAGCGCCTCGAAGACCTCGGCGTCGGCCTGCACCTCGACGAGCGCGAAGTGCGCCACCGCGCGCACCGGCGTCTCCTGCGGGGGCGTCTGGCGCAGCAGCGCGTCACGCAGGTCGGTGGTGGTGAAGATGCCCAGGCGCGGGGTGCCGTCCTGCACATCCTGCACCAGGGCGTCAGTGGCGCCATGCGCGGCCAGCACGCCGCAGACCGCCACCAGGTCCTGCGCCCCATCGACGAAGAGCGGCCGGCGCACGAAGGTGTCGCGCACGCGCGCGGTCATCAGCGAGAGCATCTCGCGCTGCGCTTCGGTTCCAGCCATCGACATGCCGCGTACGCCCAGACCGCAAGCGAAAAGGGACCGCAAGCCCGTGGCAGGCCCGCGGTCCCCTCACGCCACGCGTGTGGTCAATGCCCGGACGCGCCGGCAGCCCCGATGCCCGTCTCCGAGCGCACCTGCTGCGCCAGGAAGCCGGCCTTGTCCTGCGCCGCCCGCTGGCTGTTGTCGAGCAGCGAGAACAGCCAGATGCCGACGAAGCCGATCGTCATGCTGAACAGGGCCGGGGAGGTGTAGGGGAACCAGGCCGAACCCTTGGGGTTGCCAAGCGTGGCCTCCCAGACCGCGGGCGAGACCACTGTCAGCGCCACCGAGCTGATGAGGCCCAGGAAGCCGCCGATCACCGCCCCGCGCGTCGTGCAGCCCTTCCACAGCACGCTCATCAGCAGCACCGGGAAGTTGGCCGAGGCCGCGATCGCGAAGGCCAGCGAGACCATGAAGGCGATGTTCTGCTTCTCGAACGCGATGCCCAGCAGCACCGCAACGATGCCCAGGCACACCGTGGTGATGCGCGAGACGCGCAGCTCGTCGGCGCTGTTGGACTTGCCGCCCTTGATCACCGTGCCATAGAGGTCGTGCGAGACCGCGCTGGCGCCCGAGAGCGTGAGGCCGGCCACCACCGCGAGGATGGTTGCAAAGGCCACCGCCGAGATGAAGCCCAGGAAGACGTTGCCACCGACCGCGTTGGCCAGGTGCACCGCCGCCATGTTGCTGCCGCCCAGCAGGCCGCCCTTGGCGTCGAGGAAGCCCGGGTTGGTGAGCACGAAGACGATGGCGCCGAAGCCGATGATGAAGGTCAGCACGTAGAAGTAGCCGATCCAGGTCGTGGCCCACAGCACCGACTTGCGCGCCTCCCGGGCGTTGGGCACGGTGAAGAAGCGCATCAGGATGTGCGGCAGCCCGGCCGTGCCGAACATCAGCGCGATGCCGAAGCTGATGGCGCTGATCGGATCCTTCACGAAGCCGCCCGGCCCCATGATCGAGAAGCCGATCTTGGCCGCCTCCTCGGGCGACTTGCCGGCCTGAGCGGCCAGGTCGGACTTGATCTGCACCGACTTGGCGAACATGGCCTCGGGGCTGAAGCCGAACTCGGCCAGCACCATGAAGGCCATGAAGGTGGCACCGCCCAGCAGCATGATCGCCTTGATGATCTGCACCCAGGTGGTGGCCGTCATGCCGCCGAAGAGCACGTAGACCATCATCAGCACGCCGACGATGACGACGGCGTACATGTAGTCCAGGCCGAACAGCAGCTTGATGAGCTGCCCGGCGCCCACCATCTGCGCGATCAGGTAAAAGGCCACCACCACCAGCGTGCCGCTGGCGGCGAACACGCGCACCGGCGTCTGCGCAAAGCGGAACGCAGCCACGTCGGCGAAGGTGAACTTGCCCAGGTTGCGCAGCCGCTCGGCCAGCAGGAAGG
>JADZCL010000267.1 GCA_020851615.1 Rubrivivax sp. | reverse complement strand
CAGACCGCGGTTCTGGCTGGGCCTTGCCGGTGGTGTCCGCGGCCTGCAGCATTGGTGCCGCGTGCGGTTTCACTGGCCAGTTCCGGCAAGCGCCTGATGAAACGCTGGGATGGGGTGGCTGATGGGATCCAAAACGGCGACCTGAGCTGTTGATCTCATTGGGGTTTCTTGCTGCGGGAATCGATCCGTTCCCCCATCTGTTCCCCCGGCCTTCGAGGGCCGTTATGAGACCTCAAGCGACGATCATTCTGAGCCTGCGCGCAGCAAGGCGCAACCGCTCTGCGGCCGGAAGAAAGACGCTTCAGCCATGCAGAGACTTCAGCGCAACCTCAGGCGCTGTGGCGACGATCTTGAGCAGCGCCGCAGCAGGCCCCGTGGGGTTGCGCCGACGCTGCTCCCAGTTCTGCAAGGTCTTCACGCTCACGCGCATGAGCTTCGCGAAGTCGCCTTGCGACAACCCCGTCTGCTCCCGCACGGCCTTGGCGTCCGGCGCACTGACCTCGAACCTCCTGGACGGCTTGGCGCGGCCCTTGGCAATCGCCTTCGCCTCCTTGAGGCTGCCCACCAGTTCTTCAAACAGCGTCTTGTCCATGTTCACAACTCCTTGACCAACTCGCGCAAGATGGCCGTCTCCTTGTCGCTCAAGTCGTCCTTCTTCGACTTTGGGTAGACCACCAGCATGTAGATCTGATGCCGATCCTTGACCCAGTAGTAGATGGCTCGTACACCACCGCTCTTGCCCTTGCCCTGCGCCGCATGGCGCACCTTGCGGATACCACCGCCACCCTTGACGAGATCGCCGCACTCCGGATCGGCGGCCAGCGTGTTCTGCAGGCCGCGATATTCCTCATCGTTGAGAAGGTCCTGCACCTGCCGGGTGAAGGTGGGGGTTTCGATGAACTCCATCGCGGTCAAGTATACGCCATTGGCGGATAGACATCACCAGCGCCCGACTGACGGACTTGAAGAGACGTTCCTCGAGCATTTGGCGGAGGCACGCAGACGTCGCAATGGCTCTCGCGCCGCAATGAAGCCAGGAAGCCGGGGACGCAAGCTCAGTCACCTGCCCGAAAACCGCTGCGCACCAGATCCGCGATCCGAACCGCCATACTGCGCGCAGGATCGAACGGAAGGTCCTCGAACCCGAAGGCCGCGTAGAGCGCCCGAACATCGTCACCAAGCGGATGCGTCAGCACGCAGAAGCAGCCGACCTGGTCGGACAGGCGCACCGCCGTTGTGAGCGCATAGAACATCAGCGATCGCGCAACGCCCTGCCCCTGCCACCGCACGTCGACCGCCAACTGCCCCAGAAGGATGGCGGGCAGCGGATCGGGTCGATTGCGTTGCTGCGCCCTGGGCAACCAAGCTCGCTCAATCTGCGCGGTCGACAGGCTCACGTAGCCGACGATGCTGCCAGACTCAGAATCGCAGATCACAGTGGCCCGCGAGACCCCCAGTTCCTGGTTGCGCCAGGCGTGACGGCGGAACCAGTGGTTCAGCGCGTCGCGCCCGCAATCGAATGCCGCCGTGTCGTCATCGGCCGCCAGAGGTCGCGGCGGCGTGAAGGAGGCGGCCGTTGCGCCCAAGGTCACTTCTGCCACACGGGGCGAGTCTTTGACAATTTTCGAAGCGCCGGGACTTCCCTCGCCGGCGCACTGGCCCAGGCCTCGAACCTGGCCCAGTCCTTCGCGGCAATCGTCACGATGCGGCGATTGAGCAGGTCGGTCTCGGCAGCTTCGAGCGCACGCCGTCTCACGAAGTCACTGAGATTGGTACTGGCCTGTTCGGCCGCTGCCTCCAGCAAGGCACGTTCACTGGCACTGACGCGAACACTCAGAACGGCAGCGGACGCTGTTGGCATGAGGACTCTCCCAAGAGAGTGTATGACAATAGCATACAAGGCCACGAAGCGCTATTCTTCTACCGCGTCCCCTACCTTCGCCCAGCGCCGTGCCGTGGCTGCGTTCGGCAACAGCTCGCCCAGCTTCACCCACCGCACCTGATTTCAACCATGAACGTTCATCCCCTGCGCCCGCGCGATCACGAAGAAGCGGCCCGCGTGGCCATCGCCTGGCTGACCGAGCGTCATCGCAAGGGCTGGCGCAGCGCGTTCGAGGCTCTCCTGGACCTCTGGCGGCCCGAAGGCCCGCGGGACGGCTGGCAATTGGACGAAGACGGCATGACCATGGTGTCGATCAACGCCGGCGAGTGGTTGATCGCCCGCGGCGAGATCCACGCCCGCGGTGGCCCGCGCGAGATCAACGACTATCTGCTGGGCCGTGACGGCCCCTACCTCACACCGGGCCAGCGTGACTGGATTGCCCAGCTGCGTGCACGGCCCCTTCGCCTGTACCGAGTCACCGACGTGCAGCCCGGCGCCGGCATGACCCTGGTCGACGAACTCGACCCGCAGGCCCAGCCGCAAATGGTGCGCGAGATCAGCGGCAGCCGCACCGCGAAGCCGGGCATGCTGATGGGCGCGCGCATCATGGAGGTCGCCGCTGGCGCGGGCATCGACGGGCACCGCGAGCTCTCGGGGGCCATCTATCCCTTCTCCAAACTGGCCGAGGCGGCCGTGCTGGCGCAGGCCCGGCAGGTGCTGGCCGGTTCTGCCGGTCTGACCCTTCACAGCGACACCCAACGCGATCTGCTCGAGCTGGAGATCGCCCGAGCGTGGCTGGACCAGTGGTTCGCGCCAGCACCGCTGCCGCAAATCCAGGATGCATCGACCGGCGATCCCCTGCTCCTGGTGACCGACCACTACCGCCTGCTCGATGCAGCGGCGCTCGCCGCTGCCTTGGCGTCGCAGCCCGATGTCCACGGCGATGCGCAGCAGGGATGGAATCGCATGATCGAGAGCGCCGACGGCGCGCAGCGCAGCCTGTCGTCCATCAACCCAGGCCGCAGCACCGACCGCGTCGAACTTTTCCACCGCACCCAACGTCTGGCCGACGAAGGTCGCGCCTGGTTCGAAGGCATGGCCGGCGCGGCCGTGCAGCACCTGACGCGCGAGATCACCGATCCGGCAGGCCATCTTGCCCGAGTGGGCGGCGGCGACACGGGCCGCACGCCGCAATCCTCCTTCGCAGGCACACCGGACCTGCCGCCCGAGGTCATCGCACAGGCCATCGAGCAAGCGCTCCACCGCCACTACGCCAACTGGGTTGACGAGACCATTCCGGCCCTGGGCGGACGCACGCCGCGCCAGGCCATCACCACGCCGGCAGGCCTGGAGCGCGTGAAGGGCCTGCTGCGCGAGTACGAAGAAGGCGAACGGCAACAGTCCGCCGCCCAAGGTCGGCCAGCCGTCTCCTACCAGTTCCTGTGGGACGCCTTGGGGATCTCGAGATGAGCCTGGACGAGACCCCGCCTGGCCGCCGCGGCGAGGCGGCACGCGAGTTGACCATCGACCTCGAGGAGCTGACCTGGGCCTTGAACTCGCGCGACCCGCTCGGGGAGAGCAGCCACTGGCTGAACATCGAGTCCGGGACGATCCTGTCCCTGATCGGACCCGATGCCGACGACGAAGCCGACGAAGATCCCCGCGACGACGACCGCTGGCTGTTCATCGAGCCCATCGAGTCGTCAGAGGCCTTCCGCGTCATGGAGGACTTCGTCGATCAATGCGGCGATGACCGGCTTGCCCTGGCGCTCGGGCAAGCGCTGCAACAGCGCAAGCCCTTCCGTCGCTTCAAGGACGTGCTGGCCGCGCACCCGGCGCAACGCGAGAACTGGTTCGCCTTCGAGCGGCAGGCGATGGAGGCGATCGCACGGCGGTGGTGCAAAGAGCATGACATCGCGCCCCGGTGGGCTATCCGGCCGAACAGGCCTACGCCTTGAGCCGTGTCAGGTCGTCGAGGTCCGCCCGTCGCTGCGCGACCCTGCGCTCGTAGTTCGCCTGGTTCTTGATGCACACCAGCACATGCGGACTGCCCTTGCGCTCGGTGCTGCAGTCGACGTCGCACCGCCCCTGACGGATCGAGTCTTCGGCGTGGCGTCGCTCAGCTTCGCGCGCCTTGAAGCGCCAGACCTCCTGCTCGGCACTCTGCAGGAAGCGACCGAAGTCCAGGCAGTGCTCGCAGCGGCAGCTCAGGCGGGCCTCGCGCCGCCAGTCGGCCGGCGGTGACAGATTCAGCGACGTGCGCGCGCGCAGGTGCTCCAGCGCTGCAGCCCGCAACCGCTGGCAGCCCGGCCGCCTCAGCAACGCGGGCCGCTCTGCCAGGCGCCGCAAGGCCGGAACGATGACAGCATCCATGCCATAGGTCTTGGGCCAGGCCAGCCAGTGCGTCACGGCATGGTCGGCCAACGCGGACAGGCCCGCATGACTCGCGGGGGCCAGGGCACGCAGCGTGTCGTGTACCACGCCTGCATCGGCGCGCTCGCGGCGCCACGCGTCGGCCGGCGACTTGGGTCGCGCTGGATCGCCCGGCATGGCATCGAGCAGCGCCTGGGCTGCGCCCAGCAGCTGTCCCCGCCAGGCCGAAACGCCGGCAGCACGTGCCAGCAGGTCAGCGCAGCCGCCGATGTGGAGGTCGGCATTGCCTTGCACGACCGACAGCAGCAGCGTGCCGACCCGGGAGGCCGGCAGCAGCGTCAGTGCTTGCACCAGAGCGGGGTTGTCGCCGGCCGCATAGGCACCGCCCGCGACGATGTCGGTCAGCATCGATTCGATGTGCTCGCGATCCTGCAGCCGCACCAGTTGCGACAGCATCGCGCTCTCCGCGCTCGTCCTGTCGTGGCTCCGACGAGCAGCCTGGACGGGCCAGCAAGCCAGCATCTCTGCGACCAAAGCGTGGGCCTCGTGCCATGCCGCGTCGCCCGGTTCAGTTCCTCCGTCGGTCCAGGCCCTCACCATGCCGCCCAGCGCCGGGATCGAGGCCACAAGACCAGCCCGCGCGATCAGCCGCAGCCTCTTCGCATGCGGCCACAGCACCAAGGCCGCCCGCTGGTAGCTGCGCTCGAACGAGGCGCCTTCGTTACCGGTGGCCTCGTGGAAGTGCTGTTCGTCCGGCTCCATGTCGGCCAGCGCATCGGGCGGGCAGACCTCGCCGTCGCTGAACGGCAAGGCGCCCAACGATGCCAAAGCGCCGTCGGGCCGCCTCCACTCCGACAGGGTCAAGGAGCGATCGAATACCTCGGCGACCTCGAATTCGTCATCGTTCTCGTCATCGCCGTCATCCTCTTCGTCGTCATGGTAGCGGCTGCGCCACCGAGGGCCGGAGTAGCCGTTGTACTCCGCCGCACCGCTTTCTTCGATGCGCAGCAGCGCCAGGTGCAGATCGCAGGCAGCATCGCCCGCGGCCGTGGTCAGCACGGCGGCGGCCGCGGCATCTGCGCCCTTGAGCGCAGCAAACGACAGTTCAGCCGGCGTGTAGGCGTGTGCCAGCGGGTACACCAACCTGAGCGGCGGGTCCGGATCTGGCCGAACCGATTCGTCGCACCACGAGCGCAACAAGCGAGCCAGCGCAACTTTCTCCTTGTCGTAAGACGGGGGCCGGGGCAAACGCCGGCGGCGCCTTGCGGCGCAGGTTGTAGACGAGCACCAGCCGACACCCCGAGGTGATGGGCCGCACCTCGTGCACGCAATCCGCATAGAACGCGGCCCAGGCGAGCTCGGACACCTCGGCGCAGCGCAGATCGAGTCGCGCTTCGCGCTCGCGATGACGGATCACCAGTTCACCGCCGGTGTGCAGCGATGGCAGAGCGACGATCAGCGTGGCGAACATGCCGGGCGACTTCTCGGTATCGCGATGCTCAAGGAAGAAGCTGCCCTCGTCGTAGATCAGCAGTTTGTACAGCTCGGCCTCCACCCCGACGCCGGCACCAAGCCCGGCGGCCGCCTGTTCGACAACGCCCTCCAGCATGGCGTTCCAATGTCTGCCCTTGATGTGGACGCGATCGGCGCCGATCTGCCAGGTGCGGCGCACGGCGGTGTCGACCAGCGTGTCCGCCCCGCGGCCGTAGGGGGCACGCTCGGCCACCGCAATGAGCTGGGCGGCCT
>JADZCL010000266.1 GCA_020851615.1 Rubrivivax sp. | reverse complement strand
GCGAGCCCACGCGCTACAGCGGCATGCAGATGCTGCTCGGGCACACGATGCCCAATGTGTACTTCCACGCCACCACGGCCTACAACCTGCTGCGCCGCAACGGCGTGCCGGTGGGCAAGCGCGACTTTCTCGGCAATCCCTGAGGTCGGCGCGGCAGCGCGCGCTGCACCCCTGCCCCACGGTTGGCCGTCAAGTGCCAAATTGTTGACAGTCCTGCCAGCGCGCCTGGTGGCATCATCCGCCGTGCGTTGGCAATAGCAAATACAGAGCAGGGGAGAGGCCGCCGACAGTCGCCACCCTTGACCAGGCCCCGGGCCTGCTTCCTGCATGATTGCGCTCGCACCGCTCCACACCCCGGCTGACCGCCTTGGCACCCAAGCCGCGGACGAGTTCCAAGCCGAGCGCAAAGTCCTTCCACGCCGAACCTGCGCGTCTCTGCATCTCTGCGGTCACGCAGGATTCACGGGAACACGGCGAGCGGGATGATGCACGGCACTGCCCACGGACTTCCGGCCACGGCGAGATCCTGGCGGGCAGGGCTTCAGCAACGGCTGCACGTGCAGCTTCGCGCGCCGCAGGACGACCCACTGGCGCGCGCCGTGGGCGACGAGATGCTGAAGATGGTGCTCGACCACGCGCGGCTGGGTACGCTGATGGCGACTGCGGTCGCGGTGATGCTGGCCCTGGTCCTGCGCGGCAGTGCCCTGCAGCCCTGGGTGATCGACCTCTGGCTGCTCGCCAAGCTGGCGGTTGCCGGCGTGCGCATCGCGCTCAGCCTGCGTTACGCCCGTCAAGGTCAGCCCGGCGGCCGCAGGTGGCGCGATCTGACCGACTTCTGGCTGCTCGTGGACGGAATCGTCTGGGGCAGTGCCGGCCTCTTGCTCATGTCCTTCCCCATTCCCCAGGCCTCGCTCGCCGGTGCGGCCATGGCCTGTGTGTGCTGCGTGGCCACTTTCGGCGTGCAGCACAGTCAGCGCTCGACTGCCGCCTACGTCACGCCCATCCTGGTTCTCACGGCGCTGGGTCTGTTCGCCCGTGGTGACGAATTCGGCTCGGTCGGCGGTGTGGGCCTGCTGGCCTTGCTGACCCTGCTGCTGGTCACGGCAGCGGGCGCGCAGCGGCGGCTGACCGAAGGCCTGCGCCTGCGCCTGCACGCGCAGGCACTCAGCGCCGAGAAGGAGGGCGCGCTGCAACTGGCCATGCGCGAAAGTGCAGCCAAGACACGCTTTCTCGGTCACATCAGCCACGAATTGCGCACGCCGCTGCACGGCATCCTCGGCGTCGCCCGTTTGCTGCACCTGGAGGTGCGGGACGCCCGGTTGGCGCCGCGCATCGAGCTGATCGAATCCTCAGGCAACCACTTGCTGGGCCTCATCAACGACCTGCTCGATGTTGCCCGACTCGAATCCGGCTGCTTTGCGTTGCGCAGCGAGCGCTTCGACCTGGCCGCCCTGGCGGCTTCAATCGCTGACCTGTACGCGGTGCGCGCTGACGAGAAGGGTCTGACCTTCGCGCTGGACCTGCAAGTCGACGCTCCGAACTGGGTGCAGGGCGATCCATCCCGGGTGCGCCAGGTGCTGCACAACCTGCTGGGCAATGCGATCAAGTTCACGCGCGATGGCCGCGTCACCCTGCGTGTCACGCGCGCGGGTGCGACGGCCCGCACCTGCTTCGAGGTCAGTGACACCGGCTGCGGCATTGCTGCCGCGGACATGGTGCGCCTCTTCGAGCCCTTCCACCAGTCCGGCACCGAACCAGGCCCGGCGCAAGAGGGCACGGGCCTCGGGCTCTACATCGCCCGTGACATCGCGCGGGCGATGGGCGGCGACCTGCAACTGAACAGCGTCGTCGGGACCGGAACGACGGTGCACTTCACGGCCGATCTGCCCGCGGCCGCAGCCCCGGAATCATCCGTCGCGGGTTTGGGCGGTCCGCTGGCAACCCGGGGCAGCCCACTGCGCGTACTCCTGGCCGAGGACGACGAAGTCAATGCCTTGATCGCCACGGCGTACCTGCAGCACCTGGGCGCCGACACCGAACGGGTGCGCGATGGCGCGCAAGCGGTACGCCATGCGCTGCGCGACGTGGATCGCCCGCACCTGCTGCTGATGGACTGCCGCATGCCGGTCATGGACGGCCTGTCCGCCACCCGTGAGATCCGCGCACAGGAGAGGGCCTTGGGCCTGCCCCGCCTGCCGGTGATCGCGCTCACGGCCGACGACCACGAGGCCTGCCGTGTGCAATGCGGCCAGGCGGGAATGGACGGGTTCCTCGGCAAGCCGTTCTCGAAGGACGAACTCAGCCAGGCGCTGTCTGCGGCCACGCACCGGGAACCCCTGGCGGCCAGCTGAAGCAACGGCCTGCGTCAGCGGCGGGTCAATGCACGCACGGGTCTTCGTGCAGGGTATCGACCACGAAGCCGGTGCGCGCGTGCCCGGCTGCATTGAACACCCTCAATCAGGCTCGGCTCCCTCCGCCGTGGCCGGGCCGGCGCCGCGGCTGAATCACGCGCTGGGCAGTCCGGTGGCGTCGAAGAGGCCCTCGAAGAGGATGGAGCTCAAGTACCGCTCTCCCGAGTCGGGGAGCACGACGACGATGGTCTTGCCGGCATGCTCGGGCTTGTGTGCCAGGCGCAAGGCTGCGGCAACGGCGGCACCGCTGGAGATGCCGCAGAGGATGCCCTCCTCGCGCATCAGGCGGCGCGCGGTCGCCACCGCGTCGGCGTCGGCGACGCGCTCCACGGCGTCGATCAGCGACAGGTCCAGCACCTCGGGGATGAAGTTCGCGCCCAGCCCCTGGATCTTGTGCGGGCCTGGTTGCAACGGCTGGCCGGCGCGCTTCTGTGTGATCAAGGGGCTGCCTTCGGGCTCGACCGCCACCGTGGTCAGCGGCAGTCCCTTGCCCTTCTTGAGGTAGCGCGAGACGCCGGTGATGGTGCCGCCGGTGCCCACTCCGGCCACGAACAGGTCGACCTTGCCGCCGCTGTCCTCGAAGATCTCGGGGCCGGTGGTCGTCTCGTGGATGGCTGGATTGGCCGGGTTCTTGAACTGCTGCAGGAGCACATAGCGCGCCGGATCGCCCGCGGCGATCTCCTCGGCCTTGGCAACCGCGCCGTTCATGCCCTTGGCGCCTTCGGTCAGAACCAGCCGTGCGCCGTAGGCCAGCAGCAGCTTGCGCCGCTCGATGCTCATCGTCTCGGGCATGGTCAGCGTGATCGGAATGCCCCGCGCGGCGGCAACAAACGCCAGCGCGATTCCGGTGTTGCCGCTCGTCGGCTCGACGAGCTCCTTGCCCGGGCCGAGCAGGCCGCGCTGCTCAGCGTCCCAGATCATCGCGGCGCCGATGCGGCACTTGACCGAGTAGGCCGGATTGCGGCCCTCGATCTTGGCGAGCACCGTGGCGCGGGCGCCATCGGTGACGCGATTCAGGCGCACGAGCGGCGTGCGGCCTATGGCGCGGGAGTTGTCTTCGTGGATGCGGGTCATCTTGGCCTCTCCTGGCGGCTTGGTTCTGGCGAACTGGCGGGGGGAAACAAAGGCGGCGCGCACGCGCCGCCACCCGCCGCGCATTGTGCCTACGCAGGCCGGCCCAGCCGCGGCCGACCCTGCCACCGACGCGGCGGTCGCGTGCCGGGGCGGCACCCAGCCTGCGCCGGTTCACCGCAAGACCCTCTCCTATAATCGACCTTTACCACCTCGGCTCATCCATGACCAAGTTCGTCTTCGTCACCGGCGGTGTGGTGTCCTCGCTGGGCAAGGGCATCGCGGCGGCGTCGCTTGCGGCCATTCTCGAGTCGCGCGGCCTGAAGGTCACGCTGATCAAGCTGGACCCCTACCTCAACGTCGATCCGGGCACGATGAGCCCGTTCCAGCACGGCGAGGTCTTCGTCACCGACGACGGCGCCG
>JADZCL010000265.1 GCA_020851615.1 Rubrivivax sp. | reverse complement strand
GCCCCGGTCGCCTCCAACGCCTACATCTCGTTCGGCGGCCTGGATTGGGCATGGGCCTTTCCGCTGCCGGCCTCCTCCGGTCTGGACCTGAGCGTCCAGAGCGCCTACGGCTGGCGCCTGCCGACGGCCGCCGAACTGGCCGCCGCCCCGCTGGCCACCGACTTCATGTTCGCCGGCGCCAACGTGCCGCTGGGCGGATCAGACGCGCTGACGGGCGCCACGTTCTCTGCTACCAATGCCGCGCTGACTGGAGCCGCGGCCTGTGCGACGCCTTATTTCAGCAACTCCTACTTCCACTGTGACTGGCAGGACGGCAACGGCCAGACCTATGGACCGTGGGCGGGGACTGCGGGTGCGCAGGGCTTCGCCGACCAGCTCGTCGTGCGCGGGCAGGGCAACCCGGTGCCCGAGCCGGCGTCCCTGGCGCTCGTCGGCCTGGCGCTGGCGGCCGCGGGAGCGATGCGCCGCCGCCGCGCCTGAGCGGTTCATGGCCCTGCGCTCAGCGGGCGCAGGGCGCTGGCCCTACTTCGCATACTTGCGGAACTGCGGCTTTCGCTTCTCGCTGAACGCGCGCACGCCCTCCTTCGACTCCTCGGTGTCGTAGTACAGCTTGAGCGCGTACATGCCCATGCCGGCGATGCCGGCCTGGTGGGCGGTGTCCATGTTGAAGCTGCGCTTGGCGATGGCGATGGCCGTCGGGCTCTTCTCGGCGATCTCGTCGGCCCAGCGCTGGACCTCGGCGTCGAGCTCGGCGTCGGGCACGACGGCGTTGACCAGGCCCATGGCCAGTGCCTCGTGGGCCGGGTAGCGCCGGCACAGGTACCAGATCTCGCGCGCCTTCTTCTCGCCGACCACACGGGCCAGCAGCGCCGTGCCGTAGCCAGGATCGACCGAGCCAACCTTGGGGCCCACCTGGCCGAACTGCGCGCGCTCGCCGGCGATCGTCAGGTCGCATAGTGTGCACAGCACGTTGCCGCCGCCGATGGCGTAGCCCTGCACGCGCGCGATGACCGGCTTGGGCACGTCGCGGATAGCCGCGTGCAGCTCCTCCATCGGCAGTCCGATGGTGCCGCGGCCGTCGTACTGACCCTCGTGCGCGGACTGGTCGCCGCCGGTGCAGAAGGCCCGCTCGCCGGCCCCGGCCAGCACGATGGAGGCGATGCCCTTGTCGTAGCCCGCCTTGATGATGGCGTGGATGAGCTCGTCGCAGGTTCGCCCGCGAAAGGCGTTCATCTTGTCGGGCCGGTTGATCGTGATCCAGGCGGTGTGGCCGTTGCGCACGTCGTAGAGGATGTCTTCGTAGTTCATCGCCAAGGTTCTCCTTGCGGGGGCAGGGTGCTGCGGCCGGCCGCTACAGCGCACAGCTGCGGAAGCCGACGAAGGCGTGATCAGCGCCCGGCGGCAGGAAGCGCCGGGCCTTGATGTGGTGCTGGCGCGCGGGGGTCATGAACGAGGCCCCGCGCAGCACGCCCTGGCTGCCGGCAACGGGCATGCGGTCCAGGCTGCCGGCGCTGGCGGCGTGCCCGCTGAAGGCCCGGGCGCTGCCGGCGGTCCACTCGAAGACATCACCAAAGACGAAGCCGCGCCGGCGTCCGACCCGTGCGGCAAGTTCCCATTCGGGTTCGCTGGGCAGGCGCCGGCCCGCCCAGGTGCACCATGCCTGGGCCTCGTGACGGGTGAGGTGCATGGCCGGCTGCGTGCCGCCGGCGCGCTGCAGTTCGCCACCGCGGCGCAGCAGCACCCCGCCGCGCATCGATTCGACGTCGCGCGGTGCACGGCGCGCCCGTTGCTGCGCCCAGGCCCAGCCAGGGGCGGTCCACAGCTCGGCTCGCTCGTAGCCGCCGTCGGCGACGAACTCGCCATAGCGTTGCCAGCTCACGGGCTGGGCGTCGATCTCGAACTCGGGGACCGCGACCTCCTCGAGGCCGCGCTCGGCGTCGGGGACGAAGCCCGCAGCCATGCTGCCCAGTTGCTGGCGGCCCGCGGGGATGAACAGCGGCTCGCGCTCGGCGCGTGCGGGGACCGGCGCAAAGGGGGCCGCGGGCTCGCCGCGGTGGGGCAGGTGCAGCGTGGCAGCCAGCTCGGCCAGGGCCTCGCCGATGCGATCTTCGTGCAGCAGTGCGGCACGGTAGAAGTGCAGCGCCTCGTCGCTGTCGCCGGCGCCTGCCAGCAGGTCCAGCGTGGTCTCCATCGTCTGCACGAGGTAGCCACGCACGGTGCGTGGCCCAGGCGGCTGCCCGTCGGGCATGAACCAGGCGTCGGCCTCGGGTTCGATGGACGCCAGGCGGGCCGCGCTCGGGTCGCTGCGGCGGCCGCGCGCGCGCTGCAGGTTGCGCGCGATCCAGCATTCCTGGTACCAGCCGGCGTGTCCGGCCAACCAGAGCGCGTTGTGCCCGCCATGGCGGTGGGCATCGGCGGCGCCGCGTGACTCGAACACGCTGAGCCAGCGCAGCGTCAGGTTGCGGGCCTCCATCAGCGCCAGCGACAGCAGCTCGGCGCGTGCGCTGCGCATGGCCAGTGCATCGTCGAGGGCGTCCGCGCGCAGGCTCACGGCGGTCCTACTGACCGACCAGGCCGTTGCGGATGGCGTAGACCGTGAGCTCGGAATTGTTGGCCAGTTGCAGCTTCTCGAGCACGCGGGCGCGGTAGACCGAGACCGTCTTCGGACTCAGCAGCAGTTCTTCGGCGATGTCGGAGAGCCGCCGGCCCGAGGCGATCAGCACCAGCGTCTGCAACTCGCGGTCGGAGAGCTTGTGGTGCGGCAGTTCGTCGCCGGGGGCGGTGAGGCTGTCGACCAGCATCTGCGCGATCTCGGACGTGACGTACTTGCGGCCCTGCGCGACGGTGCGCACCGCGTTGACGATGGCCTGCGGGTCTCCGCCCTTGTTGACGTAGCCGAAGGCGCCCGCGCGCAGGGCGCGGATCGCGTACTGGTCCTCGGGATACATGCTGACGACCAGCACCTTGACCGGCGAGCCCTCGTCCTTGAGCGCGTGCAGGGCATCGAGGCCGCTGCGGCCGGGCAGGTTGATGTCCAGCACCAGCACGTCGCAGTCCTGCTCGCGCATCAGGCCGCGCAGCGCGGCGTAGTCGGCGGCCTCGCCGACCACGCGCATGTCCGGCGCATCGGCCAGCGTGTCGCGGATGCCGCGGCGGATCAGCGCATGGTCGTCGCAGAGGATGACGCGGATCATGGCTGCGGGGTGGGTGGGGCGCCTGCAGGTTGGGGGCTCAGACGGTGCCGATCATAGGTCGGACCAGGCCGATGGATCGTGTTCGCGGTGGCTTTCGTCTGCCGGCGCGCCCGGTCGTGCCGGCGCCGCCTGCAGCGGGATCGAGAGCAGCAGCGTCGTGCCCGTGCTGCTGGCGCTGAGGTCGATCCAGCCACCGACGGTGCCGGCGCGCTCGTGCAGACCGCGGATGCCGAAGCTGCCCGCCTTGGCCAGATCGCCCTGGGCCAGACCGCACCCGTCGTCGCTGATCTCCAGTGAGAGCACGCCGCCGGCCAGCGACAAGTCCATCGTCACCCGGCGGGCCTGCGCGTGCTTGCTGATGTTGGTGAGCGCTTCCTGCGCCGTGCGGTAGGCCACCAGGGGCACGTCGTCGGGCAGCGAGTGACCGGGGGCGCCAATGCGCTCGTCCCGGGTGTGGAAGCGGCACTCGGTGCCGGTGCGCTTCTCGAAGCGGCCGGCCAGCCACTGCAGGGCCGGCACCAACCCCTGTTCGAGGATCGCCGGGCGCAGGTTGTGCATCACGCGCTGGCTGGCGCCGATGGCCTGCGTCACCGTCTCCAGGGCTGACGCCGCGCGCCGCTGCACCGCGGCGTCGGCGCTGTGGCGGCGGATCCAGTCGATGTCGAACTTGAGCGCGGTCAGGGAGCCGCCGACGTCGTCGTGGATCTCGCGCGCAATGGCCGCCCGTTCTGCCTCGATGCGTGTCTGGAGGTGGCGTGCCCAGTCGGCCAGGCGTTGACGCGAGGCGGCCAGCTCGTGCTCCGATGCGAGCTTGGCGGCGTGCATGCGGGCGGCTTCGATCGCGTGCTCGAGCGCCGGCGCCAGGCGGGCCAGTCCGTCCTTGAGCAGGTAGTCGCTGGCGCCGCTGCGCATGGCGGCAACGGCCACGTCCTCGCCGATCTCGCCGGATACCAGGACGAAGGGCACGATGGGGTCGCGCGCGCGCACGATGGCCAGCGCCTGCAGCCCGGAGAACCCGGGCAGGTTGTAGTCCGAGACGATGGCGTCCCAGCGCCTATTCAGCAGTGCGGCCTCGAACTCGGCCCGGCTGTCCACGCGCTGCGCAGCCACCGTCATGCCGCTGCGGCGCAGTTGCGCCAGTGCCAGCGCATGGTCGAGCTCGGAATCCTCCAGGTGCAGGATCTGCAGGACGGACGGGGCAGGCGGGACGCCAAGCATGCGGCCAGTATCGCAAAGCGGCGCCGCAGCACCGACTGCGCCGGCAAGAAAGCGCGTGAATCGCATCTTCTTCCCCTCAATGTCGGGCGGGGTGCTGCCGAAAATGCCCTTGTAGGCGTCGCCCCGGCTGGGGTGTGCTGCCTCATGGTCATTCCTGCTTGCGCAACCGCCGCCCTGGAGCCTTGATGCTCGCCAACGCACAAGAATCGTCGACCCTGCCGCCGCCCGCGCTGTCGGTCCTGGCCGCCACCGAGTTGCAGGACCATCTGCTGGTGGCGCACAACGACCTGGAACGCCTGCAGCGCCTGCTGGACGACGCCAGCCAGGCGCTGATGCAGCACTTCACCTATGCCTCCGAGCACATGGACGCCGTCCTCGTGCAGGTGCGGGAGGCCACGGCCGGTGAGCCCGATCCGATCCGGCAGGCGCGCCAGACCCTGGCGCACGCCATCACCGCACTGCAGTTCCAGGACATGGCCACGCAGCTCATCGCGCACACCAACAAGCGCCTGCGCAACTGCGCCGATCGCCTCGCCCGTGACGCCATGGGTGACGACGAGGAGGGCGTCGCCGTCGTCGAGGAAGCCCCGCTGCGCCCGAACCCGGTCACGCAGGACGAAATGGACGCCGGCTCGATCGAGCTGTTCTGAAGCCCCCCAACGGCATACCCCGCAAAGCACCCCAGGAGCACACCCCATGCACTCGATTCTCGCCGTCGACGATTCCGCCTCCATGCGGCAGATGGTCTCGTTCACGCTCAAGAACGCGGGCTTCAACGTGGTCGAGGCCGTCGACGGGCAGGACGCCTACGAGAAGGCCAACAGCCGCGACTTCAATCTCGTGTTGACCGACCAGAACATGCCCCGCATGGACGGCATCAGCCTGACGAAGAAGCTGCGCGAGAACCCCAAGTTCAAGGGCACGCCCATCCTGATCCTGACCACCGAGTCCAGCGACCAAATGAAGCAGGCCGGGCGCGCCGCCGGGGCCACGGGCTGGCTGGTCAAGCCCTTCGATCCGTCCAAGCTGATCGAGGTCATCGGCAAGGTCATCCGCTGAGCGACCACCTTACGCATTTCGACGATCGCAGGAGCCGATTCAAATGGCCGAGCCATCCCAAAGCGCTGCCAGCCTCAACGCGGGCATCGATCTGAGCCAGTTCTTCCAGGTCTTCTTCGAGGAGGCGGCGGAGAACCTCGAGAAGATGGAGCAGATGCTGCTCGCCATCGACGTCACGGCCGCCGATGACGAGGAACTCAACGCCATCTTCCGCTGTGCGCACTCGGTCAAGGGCGGGGCGGCGACGTTCGGCTTCTCCGACGTCGCCGAGCTGACGCACCAGATGGAGACCTTGCTGGACAAGCTGCGCCGCCACGAGTTGCAGCCCACGGTCGCGATGGTCGACGTGCTGCTGCAGGCCGGTGATGCACTCAAGGCCCAGCTTGCCCGCCACCAGGGCAGCGGGCAGGACGCCATCGACACCACCGAGCTGCTCGTGACCATCCGTGCCCAGGTCGAAGGGGGGGCGGCGGTCGCGCCAGCACCCAGGCCGGCTGCCGCGCGTGAACCGGCCAAGCCGGCGGCGCAGCCTGCACCCACGCCCATGCCTGCGTCCAGCGGCGCCGCCTCGGCGCGCGCGCTCGTGCTGACGGTCGGTCCGCTGGAGGACACCAGGCAGGCCGAGAACCTGTTCGAGCTGTTCAAGGAGATCCCCGACCTTGGCACCATCGAGGCCATCGACGGCGGCCAGGCCGCCGACGGCATGCGCCGCCTGCGCATCGTGACCGCCACGCCCGACGCCGAGTTGCTGGACCTGTGCACCTTCCACGTCGCACGCGAGGCGCTGCGCCTGGAGCCGGCGTCGGCCGGCTACGGCTTTCACGACGGGGCCCCGGGGGCTCCGGAAGAGGCGGCCGCCGATCCCGGCTATGGCTTCTTCGACAACGCGCCGGGCTCACCGGATGCCGATACCGCAGCACCCGCGGCCGCGGCCGTCGCCGCACCGGTGCCGACTGCCGCCAGCGTGCCCGCGCGTGCGGCTGCACCGCGCGCGGGTGGGCCCGCGGGCGGCGCGGCAGCCGAATCGAGCACCCTGCGCGTGTCCGTCGAGAAGGTCGACCAGCTCATCAACCTGGTGGGCGAGCTCGTCATCACGCAGGCCATGCTGGCGCAGAACGGCAAGGCCATCGACAGCGGGCTGTACCAGCAGCTGACCTCTGGGCTTGCCGATCTGGAGCGCAACACGCGCGACCTGCAGGAGGCGGTCATGTCGATCCGCATGATCCCGATGTCGGTCGTCTTCAACCGCTTCCCGCGCATGCTGCGCGACCTTGCGGGCAAGCTGGGCAAGAAGGTCGAGCTGGTGACACAGGGCGAGGCGACCGAACTCGACAAGGGCGTGGTGGAGAAGATCACCGACCCGCTCACCCACCTGGTGCGCAACAGCTGCGACCACGGCATCGAATTGCCGGCCGAGCGCGTGGCCAAGGGCAAGCCCGAGCAGGGCACGGTCACGCTGGTGGCCAGCCATCAGGGCGGCAGCATCGTGATCGAGGTGCGTGACGACGGCAAGGGCCTCAACCGCGGCAAGCTGCTGACCAAGGCGCGCGAACGCGGCCTGGACGTGCACGACGGGATGAGTGACGCCGATGTCTACGGCCTCATCTTCGCGCCGGGCTTCTCGACCGCGGCCGAAGTCACCGACGTCTCCGGGCGCGGCGTGGGCATGGACGTGGTCAAGAAGAACATCACGGCACTGGGCGGATCGGTCGAGATCGACTCCGCCGAGGGCTACGGCATGACGGTGCGCGTGCGCCTGCCGCTGACGCTGGCCATCATGGATGGCATGAGCGTGGGCGTGGGCGAGGAGTGCTACATCCTGCCGCTGGCCAGCGTGGTCGAGTCCTTCCAGGTGCAGCCGGGCATGGTCAAGACCATCGGCGGCAGCGGCCGCGTGGTCGAGGTGCGCGACGAGTACATGCCGGTGGTCGACCTGGAGAAGGTCTTCGAGGTGCCGCGCTTCGACTTCGAGCATGTGGCCAACATCATGGTCGTCGTCGAGGCCGAAGGTGGCCGCGTCGCCCTGCTGGTCGACGAACTGCTGGGCCAGCAGCAGGTGGTCGTGAAGAACCTCGAATCCAACTACCGCAAGGTCGACGACGTCAGCGGCGCCACGATCCTGGGCGATGGGCGCGTGGCGCTGATCCTGGACATCGGCTCGCTGGTGCGCCGCAGCCGCCACTGAAATCCACCCGCCGGCGCTTCATTTCGCGCTGGCACGGCCGATAGCCTTCCCTACAGGCCCACCCCGGGTCTCACCTTTCAGGAGCGATCACATGGACATGGTCACCGAAGCCGCCGTCGTCGCCCGCCACGAGGCGGTGCGCACCGGTGCAAAGCCTGGCGCGCCCTTCGTCGCCGAAGGCGGCGAGTTCCTCACCTTCCGCCTGGGTGGGGAGGAGTACGGCATCGACATCCTGCGCGTGCAGGAGATCCGCTCCTACGAACCCCCCACGCGCATTGCCAACGCACCGCACTTCATCAAGGGCGTGGTCAACCTGCGTGGCGTCATCGTGCCCATCATCGACCTGCGCCTGAAGCTGGGCTGCGAGAACGCCGAGTACAACGGTTTCACGGTCGTCATCGTGCTCAACGTGAAGGGCCGGGTCGTCGGTGCGGTGGTCGATTCGGTCTCCGACGTGCTCGAGCTCACCCGTGAGCACATCAAGCCCGCGCCCGAGCTCAACAGCAGTGTCGACGGCAGCTTCATCACCGGCATCGGCAGCGTCGGTGAACGCATGCTGATCCTGATGGACATCGAAGGCCTGATGAGCAGCGCCGACATGGGCCTGATCGGCTGAGGTCCACAGACCCGCCCACGTGCCCCGGTTCCAAGGAGTCCTCGAGATGTTTTCCGCCCTTTCGATCCGCGCCCGCCTGTGGCTGGCCATCGGCCTGTTCGCGGCCGCGCTGCTGGCCATGTTTGTCTCGGTCGCCGTGCGCGCCGACCGCCTTGAGCGTGAAGCCGCAGCGGTCGACGAACGGCTCGAGCGCGTTGGGGGCGCGGTGGACCGCTGGGCCAACCTGACCGAAGTGAACATGCAGCGCGTGCTGGCTTCGGTGTTGGGTGACGATCCGGCCGTGGCCGAGCACTTCGCCCCGGTGATCAAGGACACCAGTGCGCGCATCAGCGAGCTGCAGAAGGCCGTCCAGGAGCTGGCCGTCACCGATGTGGAGAAGGCACAGCTGGCCAAGGTGGCGGCGGCGCGCAAGGCCTACATCGACCAGCGCGAGGCCATGGCGGCCTTGCGCAGCAAGGGTGACGTCGTGGCCGCGCAGGCGCAGCTGAAGGAGCGGGTGATTCCGGCGATCAGTGCCTACCAGGCCGAGCAGCGTGCGCTGGTCGAGCTCGAGGCCAGCCTCGCGGTGCCGCAGCGTGAAGCCCTGCAGCAGGCGCGCCAGGCCAGTCTCGTCTTCGCCGGCATCACGCTCCTGCTGGTGCTGGGTGGCATGGTGGTCGGCGGTGCGCTCCTGGTGCGCTCGATCGTGCGTCCGCTGCGCGAGGTGAGCGAGGTGAGCCGGCGCATCGGCGAGGGTGACCTGACGCAATACTGTTGCGTTAGATGATATTGCTACACAATCGCCGCTGACGCAACTCTCATCGGCGGACGTGGCATGGCAAGAACGAAGGCGGTGTTGAGTTCGGGGGCGCGGTTGAGCGACTACCTGAGTG
>JADZCL010000264.1 GCA_020851615.1 Rubrivivax sp. | reverse complement strand
CCCATCACGATGTGGTCGACCTGCGTGCGCTTGGCGAATTCGACGATCGCCGCAGCGACGTCCGGGGCCTCGAGCACATGCACGCTCAGCCGCCCCTCGTCCAGCGCCAGCTCCTGCAGGAGGGGGCGGGCCCAATGCTTGAGGGCAACACGCTGCTTGACGTGGCGGCTGTGGCCATGCTCGTCGACGAGCAGGTCCATCGCCATGCGGCCGGTGCGCATGACGCCGACGCAGACCAGCCGTGCGCCGGGTTCGGTCAGCACGATGCGCCGCACGAGCTCGCGCAGTTGGTCGAGCAGGCCGCTGCCGGCGTGTTCGACGTCGATGGCGGCCATCACGATCGGGCTCTTCATCAACTGGCTCGCTGCACCCAGCTGGGGGCGGCGCCGGCTGGTGGTGTGGCGGGCGTGCAGGCGGCGCTGGAAGCGCTTCCAGTAGCCGTCGACCGTGTCCTTGCGCGCCCGTGCGGTGAGCGTGACCAGCTCGGGATGCTGCAGCGCCAGCGCCAGTTGGGCGCCGGTCTGCGGTCGTCGCTCGGGGTCGACCTCCAGGCACTGCAGGATCAGCTCCTGCAGCCAGGGCGGGCAGTCGGGTCGCAGGCGGCGCGGCGGCACGGGGTCTTCGAAGAGCCGGCGGCGCAGGCCGCGCACGGTGTCGGGTTGGCCGAAAGGGCGCTCGCCGGTGACGAAGTGGTAGAGCATGACGCCCAGGGCGAAGAGGTCGCTGCGCGGGTCGTTGCGCACGCTGCGTACCTGCTCGGGTGACATGTAGGGGCTGGTGCCCAGCGGCAGCACGAAGGCTTCCTCGAGCAGGTCGGGCAGGCGGTCGTGGCGCGAGAGGCCGAAGTCGATCAGGACCGCGGTGCCGTCGGCTCGCAGGAGGATGTTGCTCGGCTTCACGTCCAGGTGCACGAGGCCCTGCCGGTGCAGGTCGTGCAGTGCGGTGGCCACGCGCGAGCCGATCTCGATCACTTCGTCGACGGGCAGGGGCGCGGCGTCCAGGCGCGGGCGCAGCGAGGGGCTGTCGATGTGCTCCATGACGAGGTAGGGCAGCCGCGTGAAGTCGCCGCGCGCAACGAAGCGCGGCACATGCGGGCCGTGCAGCGTGGGCAGGATCATCTGCTCGACCTCGAAGCCGACGATCGTCGCCGGGTCTTCGCCGCCCTTGATGCGCGGCACCTTCATGACCAGCGGCAGCGCGTTGGCGTCGGCGGCAGCGGGGGTGTCCTCGCTGCGGTGCACGCGCCAGATGGTGGCCATGCCGCCCTGATGCAATCGTTCCGCGACGACGAAGCTGTCGATGCGCTGGCCGGTGTGCACCCGGCCAGCGGGCGCGGCGTCGGCGGCGCGGGTGTCGTCGGTCGAAGTCATCGGCGTCGTGTGGCAAGGCCTTGCGCTAGCGGCCGTGGGCCAGACGGTCGGCCAGCCCCGCGGGCAGGCCGGCCGCGCGGATCTTGGCGGCGGCGGCCTCGTGGTCGTAGGGCACGCGCCACCACGTCACGGTGCCTTGTGCGTGATCGTGGACGGCGTAGCAGGCCGCCGGGTCGCCGTCGCGTGGCTGGCCGACCGAGCCTGCGACCACCAGCCATTGCCGCCACGGCGGCAAGGGCACCGGCACGCCGGGCGTGGGCAGGAAATCCGCGATCCGCCCGGCGGCGGCCGCGAGGTGATAGAGACGCGCCTCGTGCACGTGGCCGCAGAAGGTCACGCGCGCGTCGGTGGCCTGCAGACTGCGGGCGGCGTCGGGGCGTTCCAGCACGTAGGCGAAGCCGCCCGGGTCCCATGCGTTGGCGTGCACGTAGAGGCAGTCGCCACTGCGCTCGCGCAGCGGCAGGCCGGCGAGGAAGTCGATCTGGGCGTCGTCGAGCTGGCCACGGGTCCACTCGATCACCTGGCGCGGCTCGGGGCGCATGTCGGCCGCAGCACCCTGCACGGTGGCCAGATCGTGATTGCCCTGCACGGCAATGGCGCCGGTGGCCACCCGCTCGCGCACGCGCTCGACGACCCAGGCCGGGTCGGCGCCGTAGCCCACGAAGTCGCCCAGCAGCACGAAGGAGTCGATGGCCTGGCCGTTGGCGTGCTCGAGCACGGCCTCGAGCGCCTCGCGGTTGGCATGCAGGTCCGAGAGGATCGCCGTGCGCATCTTCAGCCACGACCGACGAAGGGCATGCGCGTGGCCATGACGTTGACGAACAGCATGTTGGCCGACAGCGGCAGGCCGGCCATCGTCATGAAGGCGTCGACGACGCAGGCGAGATCCATGCGCGCCTCGGCACGGGTGCTCCCGTCGGCCTGCAGGATGCCCTGCGCCATGCGCTCGGTCATCTCGCTGGCGGCGTTGCCGATGTCGAGCTGGCCGACGGCGATGTCGAACGCCCGTCCGTCCAGGGCCGCTGCGCGCGTGAGCCCGCTGATGGCGTGCTTGGTGGCCGTGTAGCCGATCGAGCCCGGGCGCGGCGCATAGGCCGAGATGCTGCCGTTGTTGATGATGCGTCCGCCCTGCGGCTGCTGCCGGCGCATGATGCGAAAGGCCTGCGACAGGCAGTAGAAGCTGCCGTTGAGGTTGGCGTCGACGATGCGCCGCCAGTCGGCACCGCTGACCTCGTCGGGCGTTTGTGCCGCCAGGCCGATGCCGGCGTTGTTGAAGAGCAGGTCCAGGCGGCCGAACGCGGCCTCGATGCGCGTGAAGGCGGCGCGGACCTGATCCTCGTCACCGACATCGCAAGGGACGGCAAGGCAACGTGCAGCCGCGGCACCGGCCAGCGCGGCCGTCGCCTGCAAGGGCTCCGCGCGGCGGCCCAGCAGCGCCACCCCCCAGCCTGCAGCGGCCAGCGCGAGCGCACAGGCCTGGCCAATGCCCGAACCGGCGCCGGTGACTGCGGCGTATCTCGTCACGGGGGCAGGGGTGCCCGTCATCGTCTGGTTCTCCTTGTGCGCATGGCGCGATTGTCTCTGCCAGCGGCAGCCTTATCCTGGGGCCCTCCGTCGCAGACCGCGGCTGTGCCGCTGCGCCCCATGTCCAACACGCCGTTCTTCGTGCAGCACATCCTCCATACCGATGTCGACGGGCGTGCGCGCTGGCGCCAGGCGCAGTTGCCGCTCACCGAAGGCAAGCCGCAGGCGCGCCTGTCGCCGCTGGCTGCAAGCGGCGGCTATCAGTTGCGCCACAGCCCGGTGGGCTTTCGCAGCGAGTTCCACTGCACCGGTGACCCGCAGTGGGTCTTCATCCTGCAAGGGCGCATGGAGATCGGCCTGCAGGACGGCAGCGTGCGCGTCTTCGGCCCGGGCGAGCATTTCTACTCAGCCGATGTGCTGCCCGAGGGCATGCCCTTCGACCCGCAGGTGCACGGCCACTGCAGCCGCCAGCTTGGCGACGAACCGCTGGTGACCTTGTTCGTACGCGGCTGAGCGGCACGCGTTGGCCGGCGGCGTGCTGGTGCTTCAGTCCGCCAGCCGCGGGTAGACGCCCGGCCGCCCCGGCGGCGACAGCACCCATTGCCAGACCTGGATGTCGCGCGCGCGGAAGGCGCCGGCACAGGCGAGCAGGTAGTAGCGCCACATGCGCCCGAAGCGCTCGCCCAGGCGCTGGGCAAATCGCGGCCAGGCGGCGGCGAAGTTGGCGTGCCAGGCCATCAGCGTACGGTCGTAGTCAGCGCCGAAGTTCTGCAGGTCCTCGACCACCAGGCGGTGCTCGCAGGCCCGGCCGATCTGCGCGATGGTCGGCAGCTCGCCGTTGGGGAAGATGTAGCGGTGGATCCACGGGTCGGTGCCGTGCCCCGCCTCGTTGCGGCCGATGGTGTGCAGCAGGGCCAGACCCCAGGGGTGCAGGCAGCGGCGCAGCACGGCCATGAAGGCGGCGTGGTTCTTCTGTCCGACGTGCTCGAACATGCCCAGGCTGACGATGCGGTCGAACGGCTCGTCCAGCGTGCGGTAGTCGGCCAGCCGGACTTCGATGGGCAGGGCTGCACCGCGCTGCCGGGCCAGTGCGGCCTGCTGGGCCGAGATCGTCACGCCCACGCATCGGACACCGTAGCGCTCGGCCGCGAACTGCATGAAGCTGCCGAAGCCGCAACCGATGTCGAGCACCCGCATGCCGGGCTGCAGCTGCAGCTTGCGGCACACCAGGTCGAGCTTGTGTTCCTGCGCGGCATCCAGCGTCTGCGTGCCGGCCCAGAAGGCACAGCTGTAGGTCATGCGCGCATCGAGCATCGCGGCGTAGAAGTCGTTGCCGAGGTCGTAGTGCGTGCGCCCCACCTGCCAGGCGCGTGTGCGCGTCTGCAGGTTGAACAGCCGCGCCTGCAGGCCGTACCAAAGGCTGCCAAGGGCGGGCTGGTGATTCGCGAGGTCGGCGCGCAGCAGCCGTGCGAAGAGCTCGTCCAGGCGCTCGCAGCGCCAATGCCCGTCCATGTAGGCCTCGCCCAGGCCGAGCGAGCCACGCAGCAGCACGCGCCGCGGGACGGACGGGTGCAGCAGCCGGATGTCCCAGGGGCGGCAGCCATCCAGCTGCACATCGGCCGCTGCCAGCCGGCGCGCCAGCGCGTGCCAGGCCGCACCCCTTGCACCGGGCAGAGTGGCACCCGGGGCGATGTCGTCCCGGGCCTCGACCGGATCCGCCGACGAGTGGCTGTCCATGGCGCGAATTCAAGCAAGGCGGGCCGAGCATCGTCAATGGGCGCGCCTGGAGTCCCTGTCGTCGGTGGGCAGACTCCGCTGGCTGACGTGGGGCAAGCGTGAGCCGATACCATCGCGAGCCCGAGCGCAGCGACCACCCGTTGCCTGCGGCTTCGGGCACGCAAGGCCGGCCGCGCCGACTGGGCGCGCCGGTGCATCACCTCCGAAATACCAAGCCGAGAGACACACGCCATGGCAGAGACCTTTCCCAACCCGATGGGCCTGATGGGCTTCGAGTTCGTCGAGTTCGCTTCGCCGCAACCCGGCCTGCTGGAGCCGCTGTTCGAGAAGATGGGCTTTGCGTGCGTGGCGCGCCACCGCAGCAAGGACGTGCTGCTCTATCGCCAGGGTGACATCAACTTCATCGTCAACCGCGAGCCGCGCAGCCTGGCGGGCTACTTCGCCGCCGAACATGGGCCAAGCGCCTGCGCGCTGGCGTTTCGGGTGCGCGACTCGCACCAGGCCTATGCGCTGGCGCTCGAGCGCGGGGCACAGCCGGTGGACGTGCCCACCGGGCCCATGGAGCTCAAGCTGCCGGCCATCAAGGGCATCGGCGGTGCACCGCTGTACCTGATCGACCGCTTCGAGGACGGCCGCAGCATCTACGACATCGACTTCGAGTGGCTGCCTGGATTCGAGGACGCGGGCAGCCGCCACCCGCGCGGCCATGGCCTGAAGCTGATCGACCACCTCACGCACAACGTCTACCGCGGCCGCATGGCCTTCTGGGGTGGGTTCTACGAGCGGCTCTTCAATTTCCGCGAGATCCGCTACTTCGACATCAAGGGCGAGTACACCGGCCTCACCAGCCGCGCGATGACGGCGCCCGATGGCCTGATCCGCATCCCGCTGAACGAGGAGTCGGGCAAGGGCACGGGACAGATCGAGGAATTCCTGATGCAGTTCAACGGCGAGGGCATCCAGCACGTGGCGCTGCTGACCGACGACCTCGTGAGCACGGTCGATGGGCTGCATCTGGCCGGCGTCCCTCTGATGACTGCCCCCAACGACGTGTACTACGAGATGCTGGAGGAGCGCCTGCCGGGCCACGGCCTGCCGGTGGCCGAACTGCAGACGCGCGGCATCCTGGTGGATGGCAGCACCGCCGGGGGGGACAAGCGCCTGCTGCTGCAGATCTTCAGCCAGACGCTGCTCGGGCCGGTGTTCTTCGAGTTCATCGAGCGCCGCGCCGACGAGGGTTTTGGCGAGGGCAACTTCAAGGCCCTCTTCGAGAGCCTGGAGCGCGACCAGATCCGTCGCGGGGCGCTCAAGGTCGAGGCCTGAGGCACCGGTTGGCGCGCACGCGCTGCGTGCGCCCGGCTGCGCTCAGCCGATGCGACCCAGCAGCAGGTACTCCATCAGGGCCTTCTGCACGTGCAGCCTGTTCTCGGCCTCGTCCCAGACGACGCTCTGCGGGCCGTCGATGACCTCGGCGGCGACCTCCTCGCCGCGGTGGGCGGGCAGGCAGTGCATGAAGAGTGCGTCGGGGCGCGCGAGCTGCATCATCTGCGCGTCGACGCACCAGTCGGCGAACGCGGCCTGCCGCGCGGCGTTCTCGGCCTCGAAGCCCATGCTGGTCCAGACATCGGTCGTCACCAGGTGCGCACCCTCGCAGGCTGCAGCGGGGCTGCGGAAGGTCTTCAGGCCGGTGTGCCCGCCATCCACCTGCCGCGGGTCGATCTCGTAGCCGTGCGGCGTGCTCACGTGCAGCGTGAACCCGAGGATCTGCGCGGCCTGCAGCCAGGTGCTGGCCATGTTGTTGCCGTCGCCGACCCAGGCCACCACCTTGCCGGCGATGTCGCCGCGGTGCTCGATGAAGGTGAAGATGTCGGCCAGGATCTGGCAGGGGTGGTACTCGTTGGTGAGGCCATTGATCACCGGCACGCGTGAGTGCGCGGCAAAGCGCTCGAGCTTGCTCTGCTCGAAGGTGCGGATCATCACCAGGTCGACCATGCGGCTGATCACGCGTGCGCTGTCCTCCACCGGCTCGTCGCGGCCGAGCTGGCTGTCGCCGGTGGTCAGGTGCACGACCGAGCCGCCCATCTGGTACATGCCGGCCTCGAAGCTCACGCGCGTGCGGGTGCTGGCCTTCTCGAAGATCATCGCCAGCGTGCGGTCGGCCAGCGGCTGGTAGCGCTCGTAGTTCTTGAAGCGCCGCTTGATGATGCGTGAGCGCTCGAAGAGGTAGGCGTACTCCTCTGCACGCAGGTCCTTGAACTGCAGGAAGTGCCGCAGGAGCGAATGGCCGGGCTTCATGGCCTGGGCTCGGCGAGGAAGGCCTTCACCAGCGGCACGAGGGCGGTGACGATCTCGTCGGCCTCGGCAGCGTCGAGGATCAGCGGCGGCAGCAGGCGGATGACGCTGTCGGCGGTCACGCTCAGCAGCAGGCCGGCGTCGGCTGCACGCTGCAGCAGCGCGCCGCAGGGGCGGTCGAGCTCGATGCCGATCATCAAGCCGCCGCCGCGGATGTCCTTCACTCCGGGCAGGCCCCCGAAGGCCGCCTCGAAGGCGCTGCGCAGCTGCGCGCCGCGCGCGGCGGCGTTCTCGAGCAGGCGGTCCTCGGTCATGATGGCCAGCGTCTGCACGCCCGCGCGCATGGCCAGCGGGTTGCCGCCGAAGGTGGTGCCATGGTTGCCCGGCTGGAACAGGCGCGCCGCACGCGGTCCGGCCGCGACGGCGCCGATCGGTACCCCCGAGCCCAGGCCCTTGGCCAGCGGCATCACGTCGGGCACGATGCCCGCCCACTGGTGCGCGAACCACTTGCCGGTACGCCCGATGCCGCACTGCACTTCGTCCAGCATCAGCAACCAGTCCTGGCGGTCGCACAGGGCGCGCAGTCCCTGCAGTGTTTCAATGCGGGCGGGGTTGATCCCGCCTTCGCCCTGGATCGTCTCCAGGAACACGGCAACCACGTTCGGGTTGCTGCGCGCCACGCTCTCGGCGGCGGCCACGTCGTTCAGCGGCACCCGCACGAAGCCCTCCACCAGGGGGCCGAAGCCTTCCTGGATCTTCGGGTTGGCGGTGGCCGACAGGGTGGCGATCGAGCGTCCGTGGAAGGCCTTCTCGCAGACGATGATCTCCGGTCGCTGGATGCCCTTCTGGTGGCCAAACTTGCGCGCCAGCTTGATCGCGGCCTCGTTGGCTTCCAGTCCGGTGCTGCAGAAGAAGACCGACTCGAGGCCCGAGAGCTCGCACAGGCGTGCGGCGAGTTGCTCCTGCAGGGGCACTTCGTAGTAGTTGCTGCAGTGGATGATCCTGGCGATCTGGTCCTGCAGCGCCGGCACCAGGCGCGGATGGTTGTGGCCCAGCGTGCTGACGGCAATCCCCGCCAGTGCATCCAGATAGCGTCGCCCGCGCGTATCCCAGACACGGCAACCCTGGCCGTGGGACAGGGCCAGGGGCAGGCGCGCGTAGGTCGACATCACGTGCGGCATGGGGTTGGCGGCAACGGGATCCGGGGCGTTCATGGGCTTCCTTCGAGTCGGGTGCGGGTCAGGAGGAAACGAAAAAGCCGGCATGCAACCCAATCGGTCACCGCCGGCCGGAAGCGGATTCTAGAGGTGTGCTGCGCCGCACTGTCAGCAGGCGGAAACCCAGTTCTGCTACAACCGCT
>JADZCL010000263.1 GCA_020851615.1 Rubrivivax sp. | reverse complement strand
GTAGGCGGCTGTGCGCCAGCGTGTTTTCGGCAGCGCTGTCGCAGTCTGAAGCCCGGATGAAGCCCGGATGAAGCGTGCCGAAGGCGGGCAAATGGCGCGTTGGCCCCTGCGGCTGCCGCGGTGGGTGAAAACAGGCCCCGATCAGGGCGCTTATCTGCGCCGGTTTTCACGCCCGCCTCGGCAGGATTGCGTCTGCTGCCCTCAGCAGTGCATTCCCGCTGGCCATGGCCGACACCCAGGACAAACCGCTACCGGCATCCGCGCGCAAGATCCAGAAGGCGCGCGAGGATGGCCAGTTGCCGCGCTCGCGCGAGCTTGGGCATGCCGCCGCGATCGGCGGCGGGGCGGCGCTGCTGATCGCCTTCATGCCCCAGGTCGTGGCGCGGCTGCGCGGCCTGCTGGCCGATGCCTTGCGCTTCGATGCCGGCCAACTGGCGCAGAGCGACACCATGCAGCGCCAGCTGGTGGAGCTGACGCTGCAGATGCTGCTGCTGGTGGTGCCCCTGGGCGTGCTGATGATCGCCGCCGCCCTGCTGGCCGGGCGCCTGTGTGGCGGCTGGAACTGGACGCTCAAGCCGCTGCAGCCCAAGTTCGACAAGCTCAACCCGCTCTCGGGCATCGGGCGCGTGTTCTCCAAGGTCCAGTTGATCGAGACGCTCAAGTCCTGCCTGCTGGCGCTGGTGCTGCTGGTGGTCGGCGCCAACTACCTGTGGACCGAGGTTCCCGCGTTCACCGACATCGTGCAGCAGCCCTTGTCTGCAGCCCTGGCCAGCACGGGTGAGTTGCTGCGCAGCGGGCTCGTGCCGCTGCTGCTGGCGCTGGCGGCGTTCGCGGTGGTGGACGTGCCGCTGCAGAAGTGGCGCAACTCGCACCAGTTGCGGATGACGCACCAGGAGGCCAAGGACGAGTTGAAGCAGATGGAGGGCAACACCGAGGTCAAGGGCAGGATGCGCGCGCGCATGCAGCAGATGGCGCGCCGGCGCATGCTGGCCGCGGTCCCGCAGGCCGATCTCGTGGTGATGAACCCGACGCACTACGCAGTGGCCCTGCGCTACGACGAGGCGACGATGGCCGCGCCCAAGGTGGTCGCCAAGGGCGCCGACCTGCTGGCCATGAAGATCCGCGACCTTGCAGCCGAGCACCGTGTCCCGGTGCTGCAGGCGCCGCCGCTGGCGCGGGCGCTCTACGCGCACACCGAGATCGACGAGCCCATCCCCGCGGCGCTCTTCGCGGCGGTGGCGCAGGTGCTGGCCTGGGTCTACCAGCTGCGCCACGCCGCCTCGCCGGCGCAGGCGCTGCAGGCGCCGGTACCGGCGGTGCCGCCTGAGCTCGATCCCCTGCAGGGCGGCGCGCTGCGCCTGCGTCGCCGGAGTGCGCGATGAAGAGTCTGATGCAGCGCCTGCAGGCCGTGCTGGGCCCCCACGCGAACAGCGTGAAGACGCTGACCATGCCCATCTTCGTCGTGCTGATGCTGACGATGATGGTGCTGCCGCTGCCGCCCTTCGTCCTGGACCTGCTGTTCACGGTCAACATCTCGCTGGCCTTGATGGTGATGATGGTGTCGTCGCAGATGGTCAAGCCGCTGGACTTCACCGCCTTGCCGACGGTGCTGCTGGTGACCACACTGATGCGGCTGTCGCTGAACGTGGCGTCCACGCGTGTGGTGCTGATGGATGGCCACACCGGGCCGGGTGCGGCCGGCAAGGTCATCGAGAGCTTTGGCCACGTGCTGATCGGCGACAACTTCGCGGTCGGCCTGATCGTCTTCGCGATCCTGGTGGTCATCAACTTCGTCGTCGTCACCAAGGGTGCCGAGCGCATCGCCGAGGTCGGCGCGCGCTTCACCCTGGATGCGATGCCCGGCAAGCAGATGGCCATCGACGCCGACCTGAACGCCGGGCTGATCGACGAGCAGGAGGCCAAGAAGCGCCGCGCCGATGTCGGCGAGGAGGCTGACTTCTTCGGCTCCATGGACGGCGCCAGCAAGTTCGTGCGCGGTGACGCGATGGCCGGCCTGCTGATCCTCTTCATCACCCTCGTGGGCGGCTTCGTGATCGGCATCGCCAGCCACGGCATGAGCGCCAGCCAGGCGGCGGGAAACTACGTCACGATGGCGGTGGGCGACGCGCTGGTGGCGCAGATCCCCGCCTTGCTGATCTCGGTGGCCAGCGCGATGGTCGTCTCGCGCGTGGGCAAGGACGAGGACGTCGGCTCGCAGATCCGCAGCCAGATCTTCGATTCACCGCGCTCGCTGGCGATCGCGGCCTGCATCGTGTTCGGCATCGGGCTGGTGCCGGGCATGCCGCACCTGGTGTTCTGGCTGGTCGGCGGGGCACTGGGCTGGCTGGCCTGGCTGATGCAGCGACGCGCGCGTGCCGAGGCCTTGCGCGCCAGCTCGCCCCTGCCCCCGGGAGATGCGCCGGTGGCCGGAACCGAGGCCTCGTGGGACGACCTGGCGCCGGTGGACACGCTGGGCCTGGAGGTCGGCTATCGCCTCATCGCGCTCGTCGACAAGGAGCGCAGCGGCAGCGGCGGCGACCTGCTTGGGCGAATCAAGGGCGTGCGCAAGAAGTTCGCGCAGGACATCGGCTTCCTGCCGCCGCCGGTTCACATCCGCGACAACCTCGAGCTCAAGCCCAGCCTCTACCAGGTGCTGCTGCGCGGTGCGGTGGTGGGCGAGGGCGAGGCCTTCCCGGGCCAGTACCTGGCCATCAACCCCGGCGGCGCCACGCTGCAGCTGCCGGGGACGCGCACCACCGACCCGGCCTTCGGGCTGCCGGCGCTGTGGATCGAGGAGCGCTACCGCGAGACCGCCCAAATGAGCGGGTTTACGGTTGTTGATTGCGGCACCGTCGTGGCGACCCACCTCTCACACTTGATGCAGGTGAATGCCGCCAGGCTGCTGGGTCGCGTCGAGACGCAGGCACTGGTCGAGCACGTCACCAAGCTGGCCCCCAAGCTGATCGAGGACGTGGTACCCAAGATGGTCGGAATCTCCACCCTGCAGAAGGTCCTGCAGCTGCTGCTGGAAGAAGGCGTGCACATCCGCGACATGCGCTCGATCGTCGAGTGCCTGGCCGAGTTCGCCGCGAGCGTGACCGAGCCGGGCGACCTCGCGGCGCGCATCCGCGTGCACCTGTCGCCGATGATCGTGCAGCAGATCTACGGCGCGGCCAAGGAGCTGGACGTGATCGCGCTGGAGCCCGAACTCGAGCGCCTGGTGACGCAGGCGCTGTCCTCGCCACACGGCGCCGCGCTCGATCCGGGCGTGGCCGAGACGCTCACCCGCAGCGCCGCCGAGACCGCGGCCCGGCAGGAGAACCTGGGCCTGCCCGCCTGCCTGCTGGTGCCCGACATGCTGCGGGCCCCGATCGCACGGCTGCTGCGCCGCGCTGCGCCGCGGCTGCGCGTGCTGGCGCACAGCGAAATCCCTGAAACGCATTCGATCCGCATCGGGTCTGTCATTGGAGGCCTGGCATGAACCTCAAGCGCTTCACCGGCCGCACCTCGCGCGAGGCACTCGGGCTGGTGCGCCAGGCCTTCGGCAAGGATGCCGTCGTGATGTCCACCCGCACCTGCGCCGAAGGCGTGGAGGTGCTGGCGATCGCGCCGGAGAGCCTGCAGCACCTGGAGCAGGTGAGCGCCCGCGCCGCCGCGGCGCCGGCAGCCAAGGCGCTGCCCGCGGCGCGCACCGCGCGGCTGGCGGACCGGGTGCAGACCGACGGACCGGTGGAGGAGGACGTCGAGCAGTTGGCGATGAGCACGCTCTCGTTCCAGGACTACGTGCGCGAGCGCATGCTCAAGCGCCGCCGCAGCGAGCTCGAAGGGCAGGGCAGTACCGAAGGACAGGGCGTGCCCGAGCCCGTGGCGGCGCCCGCGACCGTCTCCCCCGCCCCCCACCAACGACTCGTGCGCCCGGCCGCATCGAGCACGCCCGAGCACGCGCCTGTGGCCATGCACCAGGCCGTGCCGCCTGCGGTGTCCGACCGCGAGACGCGCCTGCTGCGCGAGCTGCAGGACGAGGCGCTGGCCAGCGTGCCCAAGGCGCAGGCGCTGCGTGAGCCGACAGGGCGCCTGCCGCACCATCCGTCCGAGCCCGTCGAACAGCAGGAGGTGCTGCGCGAGCTGCGCTCGGTGCGCGGGCTGATCGAGCAGCGCTTTGGCGAGCTCGCCTTCATCGAGAAGCTGCAGCGCCAGCCGCGCCAGGCACTGCTCAGCCACCGCCTGCTGGAATGCGGCTTCTCGCCAGCGCTGGTGCGCAAGCTGGTCGAGGGCCTGCCCGCCGAGGGCGATGAGATGCAATGGGCAGCCGGCATCCTGCAGCGCAACCTGGCCACTGGCGAGCAGGAGAGCGCGCTCGAGGACCAGGGCGGCGTGTTCGCGCTCATCGGCCCCACGGGCGTGGGCAAGACCACCAGCACCGCCAAGCTGGCGGCAGCCTTTGCCGCACGTCACGGGGCCGGCAACCTGGGCCTGATCACGCTGGATGCCTACCGGGTCGGCGCGCACGAGCAACTGCGTGCCTATGGTCGGATCCTGGGTGTGCCGGTGCATACCGCGCACGACCGCGCCTCGCTGGACGACCTGCTCGAGCTGCTGGCAGGCAAGAAGATGGTGCTCATCGACACCGCCGGCATGGCGCAGCGCGACACGCGCACCAAGGAGCTGCTGGACATGCTGAGCCACCGCTCGGTGAACCGTCTGCTGGTCGTCAACGCCGCCAGCCAGGGCGAGACGATCGAGGATGTGCTGGGCGCCTACCGTGCGAGCAGCTGCCGTGGCGTCGTGCTCTCCAAGATCGACGAGGCGATGAAGCTGGCGCCGGCGCTGGATGCACTGATCCGCCACAAGGTCAAGGTCCTCGCCGTGGCCAACGGGCAGCGGGTGCCCGAGGACTGGCACCGCCTCTCCGCGCAGGCCCTTGTGCAGCGTGCGCTGCGCAGCGGCGGCGCCAACGCCTGGAAGCTGGACAAGGTGGACGTGAACCTGGTCTTCAGCGGCCAGCCGGCCGGCGGTGCAGGGTTTGCCGAAGACCATGCCTGAGCGCCGCCACCCCGGTCCCGCCATGACGCATCACACCCCGTCCCGGCCACAGGCCCCGCTGGACCAGGCCAGCGGCCTGCGCCGCCTGTTCGGCCCCGCCCGCCGCTGCCTGCTGCCGGTGGTCGCCAACCCCTTCCTGCCCGACGTGCAGGCGGTGCTCGAGCTGCTGTCGGCCGCCCTGGCCGCACAGGGGCGCCAGGTGCTGGTGGTCGATGCCGCCGGCACCGCCCCGCTGCCCCAGGAGATCACGCGGCTGGACCTGGCCGCCGGCGTCGAGCGCCTGCATGGCCGGGTGAGCTACCTGGCCGCGCGTGGGCTGCCGCTGGCCTACGTGGACACGCGCGGCTGCGCAGCAGCATTCGTCGACGCGGCATTCGACGCCGCGCCGGCCAGCGACGTCGTGCTGCTGCATGCCGACCCGACCGACCTGGCCCGCATGCTCGGACAGCGCGCTGCGCGCCCGCTGCTGCTGGGCTCGGAGGGCATCGAGTCGATCAAGCAGACCTACGCCGGCTGCAAGCTGCTGGTGCAGCGCTGCGCCCTGATGACCTTCGACCTGCTGCTGGCGGCGCGCCCCGCTCAGGTGCGGGTCGACGCCATCGTCGAGCGGCTGTGCAGTTGCGCCGACACCTTCCTGGGCGCCGTGGTGCGGGACTTCGCCGTCGTCGATCCACTGGCCGATCCCCTTGCGGCGCAGGACGCCGACCTGGCGCGCGTGCTGGGTGCCCAACTGCTGCAGGACGAGTCCGTGCGGCGCCAGCACGCCTTGCGTACCGCCACGCGCAGCGGCGCGCCGCCTGCGCGCAGGCAGGCAGACCCGCGCGCAACCGCCTCGTATTGAACCGCTTCCCACGGGAGCCTCACGCCCATGTACACCGCCACCGGCCAACTCAGCACCGGAACGCTCCTCAAGCAGTACAGCCCGCTGGTGCGCCGCCTGGCGCACCAGATGATCGCCAAGCTGCCGGCCAACGTGGAGCTGGACGACCTCATCCAGGTCGGCATGATCGGGCTGTCGGACGCGCTCAAGCGCTTCGACGCCTCGCAGGGCGTGCAGTTCGAGACCTTCGCCACGCAGCGCATCCGCGGGGCCATGCTCGACGAGCTGCGCGGCAGCGACTGGATGAGCCGCGGTGACCGCCGCCAGCAGCGGGCCATCGAGGCCGCCGTGCACCGGCTCGAGCAGCGCCTGGGCCGCGCCCCGGGCGAGCGTGAGATCGCCAAGGAGATGGGGCTGTCGCTCAAGGAGTACCAGGACCTGCTGGGCAAGGTCCGCGGCACGCAGCTGCTCTACCTGGAGGACATGACCGGCGGCAGCAGTGACGACGACTACCTCGACCGCCACGTGGCCGACGAGGAGGCCGATCCGTTGGGCCGCGTGCAGGATCAGCGCATGCGCCAGGCGCTGGTCGACGCGATCAACAAGCTGCCCGAGCGCGAGCAGCTCGTGATGAGCATGTACTACGAGCAGGACATGAACCTCAAGGAGATCGCGGCCGTGCTCGGCGTCACCGAGAGCCGCGTCTGCCAGATCCACAGCCAGTCGATCGCACGCCTGCGCACGCACCTGCGCGAGTGGTGAGCGCACCCGCATTGCCGCACATGTGAGACCTGCAGGACGCAGCGCAGCGGCGGCCGCTGCCATGCCGCCGATGGAGTACCGACCATGCTTGGATTGATGAGGCGCAGACCGGCCAATGCCGGGGAGCAAGGGCAGCCGGTGGAGCCCGGCGCGAGCGGGGCGGCACCGGCCGCCACGACGGCAGGCGACCTGCGGCAGATCATCGGTGGCCTGAGCGACCGAGCAAGCCAGCTCGGCTACGACGCCGCCGAGGTGCGTGGTGTGCTCGACGACAGCGTGCGCGAGGCGAAGGCGCAATCGGCGGCCTTGCAGGCCTTGGCGTCCGAGGTGCAGCGCTTGCTTGCCGGCTTGCGCGTGATCGATGGCGAAGCAGCGACCGGACAGGTCACCTGTGGCAGGGCCCGCGACGCGGTCCTGGCCTTGGGCGGCGAGGTGTCGACAATTGTCGCTTCGCTGCGCGAGGTGGCCGACGCCGCGGGGCAGATCACGCAGATCGCGCTGCAGACGCGGCTGGTGGCCTTCAATGCCTCGGTCGAGGCCAAGCGTGCAGGCGAGGCCGGTCGCGGCTTTGGTGTCGTTGCCGATGCGGTGAAGGACCTCGCCGCGCGGGTCGAGGCGTCGTCCAAGGCCATCGGCGGGACCGTCTCCACCCTGCAGGAGCGCATCGACGTGCTGGTGCGCGAGACCATGCTGCGGCCCGACGCAGGACGGGATGCCGCGCCCGATGCGGGGCCCGGGCAGGGCCGGGTGCACGCCGCCTTGCAGGAGGTCGAGGCGGCAATGCAGCGCATCACCGACGCGGGCCACCAGGGGCGTGCCCAGTGCGAGAACCTGGCAGGTGGCATGCACGATCTCCAGGACCGGACGCAGCGTTCGGCGGCCGGATTTGATGCGACCCTGGTACGCACCGAGACCTTCCTGCAGGTGTCCGAGCAGATGATCGAAGCGATCGCCGACAGTGGAGTCGAGTCCGCCGACACGCCGTTCATCCGGGCCACGCAACAGGCCGCGCAGCAGGTTTCGGCCCTGCTGGAAGGCGCGTTGCGCAGCGGCGCGATCCAGGAGGCCGAGCTGTTCGACGAACGCTACCAGCCCGTTGCCGGCAGTTCGCCCGCGCAGCACATGGCGCACTTCACGGCGCTGGCCGAACGCCTGTTTCCGCAGGTGCAGGAGAAGTTGCTGTCCTTGTCGGACAAGGTGGTCTTCTGCATCGCCGTCGACCGCAACGGCTACGTGCCTTGCCACAACGCGCGCTACAACCATCCGCAGCGTCCCGGCGACACGCTGTGGAACACGGCCAATTCGCGCAACCGCCGCATCTTCGATGACCGCACGGGCCTGGCCTCGGCCCGCAACACCAAGCCCTTCCTGCTGCAGACCTACCGCCGCGACATGGGTGGCGGCCAGTTCGTCGTGCTCAAGGAAGCCGCTGCACCGATCCGCGTCGGCGCGCGCCACTGGGGTGGCCTGCGGCTGGCCTTCAAGTTCTGATCGGCCGTGGTGCGCTAGAAGCGCGCCCGCACGACGCCGCCGCC
>JADZCL010000262.1 GCA_020851615.1 Rubrivivax sp. | reverse complement strand
CGTGTACCCCGCCGGCTACGACGATGGGCGTGCCCAACCCGTGCGCGCGGATCGCGCTGCGGATCGTGGTGGCAGCCTGCACGTTGCGCCCGAACGGCCCCTGCGCGTCGGAGACGTGGTGTGGCATGCACTCGTAGCCGCTGCGGCCGGTGTACGGATAAGCCGCCCACCCGATGTCGGGCTGCTGCGCGTCGTCGAACTTGCCCCCGCGCGAGAGCGACAGGAAGTCCATGCCTGCACGTGCGAAGGCCAGTCCGAAATGCGCGGCCTCGTCGACGCCGGAGCCGCCGCTGATGCATTCGTCGGCCAGGTAGCGGCAACCGACCACGCAGTCGTCGCCGACTGCGGCGCGCACGGCCTGGTAGACCTCCAGTGGCAGGCGCAGGCGACCGTCCAGCGAGCGGCCGTAGCCGTCGTCGCGGTCGTTCACCGCGGACAGGAAAGAGGCCATCGTGTAGGCGTGGGCGTAGTGCAGCTCGATGCCGTCGAAGCCGGCCTCGCGTGCATGGCGCGCTGCGGTCGCGAAGAGCCCGGGCAGGACCTGCGGCAGCGCACGGATGTGCGGCAGGTGCAGGTCGGTCACGCGCTCGCGCTCGCCCATCGTTAGGTTCTCGAGCTCGCGCGGCGCCAGCACCTGTGCCAGTTCGTCCGGTGCCAATCGCTGCAGCTGCTCGCGCACGGTGGTGTCGCTGGCCCCGTGCATGGCCAAGGCGGCGCGGTGGCGGTCGGTCAGGCGCAGGTACTGGCCGATGAACTTCTGCGGGTCGGGCCGGCGGCGGATCGACAGGAAGTCGATCAACTGGATGAAGAGCCGCGTCTGGCCGGCGCTGGCTTCGCGCACGGCATCGACGATCCGGCGCAGTCCCGGAATGAAGCGTGCGTGCCCGATGCGCAGCAGCGGCCCGCTGGCGATGTCGCGGATGCCGGTGGCCTCGAGCACCAGGGCCCCGGGCCGGCCGGCGGCAAAGCGCGCGTACCAGTCGACGTTGTCCTGGGTGACGAAGCCGTCGTCGGTGGCGCGCCAGGGCACCATGGCCGGCACCCAGGTGCGCGTGCGCAAGTGCAGCGGGCCCACGTCCAGCGGGCTGAACAAGCGCGCGCGTGCGGCCTCGTCTGCCGTGGGCCACTTGCCGGGCTGCGGCTTCCACTTGATCTTCTGCGCCGGGCGCCACATGGATCGATCCTCACGCGCTGCTGGGGCGCGAAAGTTTAGGATTAAACTATAAGGCCCGCAACCACGGCTGGGATGGGGGTCCGATGAAGCGCACAACGGGACCGCGTGTGTCGGCAAAGAGTGGGAAGGTGTCGACAGCGGTGCCGACTGCGCCGACGCGGGTCTGGTTGCGCCTGCTCGCCTGCCACAACCTGATCGAGGCTGAGCTGCGGGCGCACCTGCGCGACGAGTTCGGCACCACGCTCGCGCGCTTTGACGTGCTGGCCCAGGTCGCACGGCCGCCCGCGGAGCCGACCATGGGCGAGCTGTCGCGGCGCCTGCAGGTGACCAAGGGCAATGTCACCGACGTCGTCGGCCGGCTCGAGGCCGACCGTCTCGTCCAGCGTCGCGGCGACCCGGCCGATGCGCGCATCCAGCGCATCGCACTCACCGAGCGCGGGCGCCGGGCCGTGGCGACCATGATCGCGGCGCACAACGCGCAGATGGCGCACCTGCTGCGCGGCGTCGACGCGGCCGATCTCGCACAACTGGATGTGCTGCTCGGGCGGCTGCGGACCGCGCTGCGGGAGCCAACCGTGGCCGCACCCGGGGACCCGCGCTCGACGCCGCGGCGTCCATTGCGGTGAATCAAGGCTGCGCCGCAGCCGCGCTTGCGCTGAGGGCCCTGCTGCCCACACAATCGGTTCAAGCTTGAACAAACAGACCGGAGAATGGGTATGCAATCGATCGCGGCCCTGCCCCTGCACAGCCGACATGCCGTGGTGACGGGGGCCGGGCGAGGCATGGGCGCCTGCATTGCAGCGGCCCTGGCGCGGCGCGGCGCGGCGGTCTCGCTGCTCGGGCGCACCGCGGCCACGCTGGCAGACAGTGCCGAACGGCTGCGCAGTGCAGGCGCCGAACGCGTGCATGTGCAGGTGGCCGATGTCGGTGACGAAGCGGTGTTGACGCAAGCGCTTGCGGCCTGCCGCGCGGCGCTTGGGCCGGTGACCATCCTCGTCAACAACGCCGGCATCGCTCCGTCGGCGCCCTTCCTGAAGTCTGACGCCGCGCTGTGGCAGCGGGTGCTGGACGTCGACCTGCTCGGCGCGGTTCACGCGACCCGCGCCACTTTGCCTGACATGCTGGCGGCGCAATGGGGTCGCGTCGTCAACATCGCGTCGACCGCCGGGCTGACCGGTATGGCCTACGTCAGCGCCTATTGCGCAGCCAAGCACGCCTTGATCGGCTTTACCCGCGCGCTGGCCATGGAGACGGCGCGCAAGGGCGTCACCGTCAACGCGGTGTGCCCCGGCTACACGGACACCGACATCGTCGGCGACGCGCTGGCCAACATTGCCGCCAAGACCGGGCGCTCGCGCGACGAGGCGCTGGCCAGCCTGGTGGCGCACAACCCGCAGGGGCGCCTGGTCGATCCGGAAGAGGTCGCCGAGACGGTCGCCTGGCTGTGCAGCGATGCCGCGATCTCGGTCACCGGCCAGAGCATCGTGCTGGCGGG
>JADZCL010000261.1 GCA_020851615.1 Rubrivivax sp. | reverse complement strand
GACAAGCCGGCTGCTGCCGCTTCCGCTGCCAAGAAGGACGAGAAGAAGAAGTAATCCCTGTAACAGGGATCGGCCTGGCGCCTGGCGCGCCGGGCTGTTCGCAGACGCCCGGTCGCGACCGGGCGTTCTTCATTGGGAGGCGAGCCGCGCTGCCGCGTCAGAAGCCGCAATAGGCGGCCACCCGATGCCAGAAATCGGCGAAGAGGGCGAAGACCGCCGCCACCACAAGCATCACCCCGGCCAAACGGACACCGGCCGTGCCGCCCATTGGCGCCGTCGCACGCACGCCCAGGCGCCGCCATAGCCACGGCCCCGCACTGATGCTGGCACCGGAGACCAGCGCAAAGACCAGCATGACGCCGGCCCCATTCCAGGGCGTGCTGGCCAGCGCCGCCACCAGCACAGCCGATTGCAGCAGGCCGCAAGGCCAGGCCACCCACAGCGCGCCGGCCAGGCCGGCCCGCAGGCCGCGGGGCACGGTCAGGCGCCGACCTCGCACAGCCAGCGTGTGGCCCGACCGGCCGATGCCTTCCAGCCACTGCGGCTGCCGCCCGACAAGGGCCAGCCACAGCCCGAGCCCCAGCACTGCACCATGCAAGGCCGTCCACAGCGGCCGGAAGATGGGGCTCACGCTGCCCAGCAGCGCCAGCGCGTTGACGCTGGCAGCAGCCAGCGCACCCGCCGCGGCATAGCCGAGCGCACGCATGACATGAAAGGTCCACGGGGCGGCACCACCGCCGGCCGTCGCGGCCGCACAGGGTGCGGCACACATGGCCACGCAGTGCGGCGCCCCCGTCAGCCCGAGCGCCAGCGCGCTGGCATAGAGCGCCGCGTCCACCCGCTCAGATGATGCGCGAGAAGCGCTCGCGCACCTTGTCGGCCTGCAGGTGTTTGTCGAAGGTCATGGCCACCCCCCGCACGAAGAACCAGCCGGTTGGGGTGAGCTGGATCGCGTCGGCGCCGACCTCGACCAGCCCGCCATCGACCAGCGGCTGCAGGGCCGCGAGTTCATGCGCGAAGTATTCGCGCATCTTGATCAGGTGGGCCAGTTCGATCGATTCGAACTCGACCCGGCCCTGGCACATGATGGCCATGATGACGGCGCGTCGCACGAGGTCGTCACGCGTGAGGGCCAGCCCGCGCACGACGGCAAACTCGCCGCGGCGGATGGCGTCGTAGTACTCCGGCAGTGTCTTGGCGTTCTGGCTGTAGGTGGCACCCATGCGCCCGATGCCCGAAACCCCGAGAGCGATGAGATCACAGTCGGGCTGCGTGCTGTAGCCCTGGAAGTTGCGGTGCAACCGTCCCTGCCGCTTGGCCACTGCCAGCGCATCGTCGGGCAGCGCGAAGTGGTCCATGCCGATGTAGGCATAGCCCTGGGCGATGAAGCCCTCGATCGCTCCACCCAGCATCTGGATACGCTGCTCCGGCTTGGGGAGGTCGTCGGCGGCGATGCGGCGCTGGGGCTTGAAGCGTCCGGGCAGATGCGCATAGGCATAGAGCGCGATGCGGTCGGGTCGCAACTGGCAGACCTGCTCGATGGTGCGCGCGAACGATTCCGGTGTCTGCCGCGGCAGGCCGTAGATGAGGTCGGCGTTGATAGACTGGTAGCCCAGCTCGCGCGCGGCCCGCATCAGGTCGCGCACGCTCTCGAAGGGCTGCAGGCGGTGCACGGCCTGCTGGACGTCCGGGTCGAAATCCTGCACGCCGAAGCTGATGCGGTTGAAGCCCATTGCCGCCAGCCGCGCCAGGCGCTGCGGCGTGGCGGTGCGCGGGTCGACCTCGATCGAGATCTCCGCGTCGTCGACGACGCGGAACTCGCGCCGCAGCACGGCCATCAGCCAGTCCAGCTCCTCGTCGCTGAGGAAGGTCGGCGACCCCCCGCCGAAATGCAGCTGCGAGACCGGCTTGCCGCGGCCGAGCACCCGCGTGTGCAGTTCGACTTCTTGCGCCAGCACGTCCAGGTATTCCCGCCCACGCTCATGGTGCTTGGTGATGATCTTGTTGCAGGCGCAGTAGTAGCAGAGCTGCTCGCAGAAGGGGATGTGCAGGTACAGCGAGAGTCCCGGCGCGCCGCCGACCATCGCCCCCTCGGCCCGCTGGTGCAGTGCCTGCGCGTACTCGGTCGGCCCGAAGGCCTCGACGAAGCGGTCGGCGGTCGGGTAGGACGTGTAGCGCGGGCCGGGCACGTCCAGGCGTTGCAGCAGGGTCTGCGGAATGTTCATGAAGCGAGGTGCAAAGGGAGCCGCAAGGCAGAACAGCCACTCTGCCAAACTGCCGCTCTGGGTACTTGATTGGACTCAAGCGATCGAGGCATCATCGGATCAACCATAATCCTTGATCTAGATTCAGCGCGCGGCAGGGCCATCGGGTCACCGCGCACCCCGTGTCCACCCCCGCTGCATCCAGTCGACCCATGACCCAGACCGCCGCAGGCATCAAGCTCGAGCCCTTCAAGGTCGCCTGCGCAAGCTGCAATCTGCGCGAGTTGTGCCTGCCCGTGGGGATGTCCAACGACCAACTGGACCGCCTGGACAGCATGGTTGCCACCAAGCGCTCGGTCGCGCGCGGCGACACGCTGTTCCGGGCCGGGGACGGCTTCCTGTCGCTGTATGCGGTGCGCACGGGCTTCTTCAAGACCTGCATCTCGTCGGAGGACGGGCGCGACCAGGTCACCGGCTTCCAGATGGCCGGCGAACTGCTCGGGCTGGACGGCATCGGCACCGAGAAGCACACCTGCGATGCGGTGGCGCTGGAGGACTCGCAGGTCTGCGTGATCCCCTACCACCAGCTCGAGGACCTGAGCCGCCAGTTCACCGACCTGCAACGCCAGTTCCACAAGATCATGAGCCGCGAGATCGTGCGCGACCACGGCGTGATGCTGCTGCTGGGCAGCATGCGGGCCGAGGAGCGCCTGGCCGCCTTCCTGCTCAACCTGACGCAGCGCCTGCGCACGCGCGGCTTCTCGGCCACCTCGCTGGTGCTGCGCATGACGCGCGAGGAGATCGGCAGCTATCTCGGGCTCAAGCTGGAGACGGTCAGCCGGACCTTCTCCAAGTTCCAGGACGAGGGCATCCTCGAAGTCAAGCAGCGCCAGATTCGCGTGCTCGATCCGGGGGCACTGCAGGCGCTGGTCAACAGCAGCGCCGGCTGAACGCGCGGCGCCGGCGCTGCGGGGCCGCCCGGGCCCACCATCCATCACCCATCGCCCATCGATTTCAACGTACAGGCGTCGCGGCGTGGTTGCGGGCCTTGAGCGCGGGCGCATCAGTGCCGCTGCCCGTGATCTGTGCCGGGTCGAGGATGTCGTCGGCACCGCGCACCGCCAGGACGGCGGTGGCAATGCCGGCCACCACGACCACCAGCGGACCGGCGACCACCAACCACATGAAGCGCGTGCGCCACCAAGGCTGGCTCGCGTCGGCGTGGTGCGCCGGGGGCGAGGGACGTCGACTCATCGCCGCCCGTTCCTACCTGGCCGCCATCGTCGTCGGGTGCGACAGGCTCCAGACGTAGCCGGCCAGCACATGGATCTGCTCGGGCGACAGGCGCCCGGCCTGCGCCGGCATCAGGTTGTTCCTGCCGGCGACGACCATCGAGACGATCGCATCCTCACCCCAGCCGTGCAGCCAGACCTTGTCGGTCAGGTTGGGTG
>JADZCL010000260.1 GCA_020851615.1 Rubrivivax sp. | reverse complement strand
GTCAGGGCATGGCAGCGGGCGAACCATTGCACCGACAGGCGCTCGCAGACCTGCCGCTTGCCCAGCAGCAGCAGCGCGGCCTTGGCGGCCCCCGGCGCCAGCGGCCCGAGCGGCACCACGGCCACGCTGTAGGAGCGGCCGTCCTCGCGCAAGGACAGCAGGCGGCGCAAGCCGCGCTGCGCGCCCTCCAGCGCCTCCCGCAGGGCGGGGGCATCTGCGGGCCGGCGCGCGCACACCTCGCCACCCTGCAGGTGGATCGGGTGGCCGCCATCGATCTCGGCGCGCGCGGCGTGGTTGACGTGCAGCGCCCGGCCGCCATCGACGACCAGGACCATGCCGTAGTCGATCTCGTCCAGCATCAGCGCCAGCCAGCGCGCACTCTGCGCTGCCGGCGTGCGGCGCTCGGGCCCACTGTAGGCGGCACCAAAAGCCTGCACCATGCGGGTGAGGCGCTCGGGCTGCAACGACTGTGCAACCGCCGACGCCGTGACAGGCCAGGAACTCGGCGTGGCGGGAGCCCGTGCATGCATGTCGACCATCTTGCCCTCCGGCAGCGGCTGCGGGCACCGGGACGGCACTGCGCAGCGCTGAGCGCCAGGGTAGACCCAGGGCGCCCGGCAGGGCGGGCATTGCGACGCAGCGCCTTGGTGATCGATTTACATGGCCCGCTGCCCGGGCCAGGCGCTTGCCGCTACTTCTTCAGCGGGCAGGTGTTCATGCCCAGCAGGCGATAGGCCGGGCACCAGCCGATGACCGCGGTCACGAGCGGCACGAGGCCCAGCCAGCCCCACACACCGATGGTGCCGCTGAGCGTGAGGGCGATGAGGACGATGCCGACGGCAGCGCGCAGCAGGCGGTCCAGGCCGCCGATGTTGGTGCTCATGGTGTTTTCTCCGGCGATGATGGGTGCAGCGGACGCGGTCAATTCGCGGGTGCGGGGGCCGGTGAGGCCAGCGGCTTGCCCTTCTCGACCACGTAGACGCCGACCAGCTTGCAGGGCGCGTTGCTCTCGTTGCGGGCGCTGTGGACGACGCCGGCCGGGATGACGAATGCTTCACCGGCCGACACCGTGCGCGGCGGCTGCCCGGCGATCAGCAGGACGCTCTGGCCCTCGGTCACGTAGCTGATCTCCTCGCCGGGATGGGTGTGCCAGTCGGCCACGCCGCCGGCAGCCACCTCGACGGCGGCGACGACCGCCTCGCGCCCGGGCACCGAGACGTCGGCGCGCGTGACCAGGGTGCGCTTGAGCGCGGGTGCCTGTGCCACGGCCACGCCGCTGAGGGCGGCGACGGCAGCGACGCCGGTGCACAGGGTGGCGGCGAGCAGCCTCCGGCTGGAAATGCGCTTCATGAATCGACTCCTCCGAATAAAGGGCTTGGCAACGATGCCCGCAGCGCCTGCCGCAAGGCACGCCGCCAGCGTATGCGCGATGGCGAACGCAGCAGGCTGGGACAAACGCGATGCCCGCGGCGCTACATTGCGCCGCCATGGACAAGACCGTTGCTGCCGGCCCGCTGGCCGGCCTGAAGGTGCTCGAACTGGGCCAGCTCATCGCCGGCCCCTTTGCGGGCAAGACGCTGGCCGACTTCGGCGCCGACGTCATCAAGATCGAACCCCCCGGCGAAGGCGACCCGCTGCGCAAGTGGCGCCTGCTGCACGAGGGAACGAGCGTGTGGTGGCAGGTGCAAAGCCGCAACAAGCGCAGCGTCGTGCTGGACCTGCGCAGCGAGGCCGGGCGGGCCGATGTGCGGCTGCTGGCCGCGCAGGCCGACGTGCTGATCGAGAACTTCAAGCCCGGCACGCTGGAGAAGTGGGGCCTGGGCTACGAGGCGCTTGCCGCGGCCAACCCCGGCCTCATCATGCTGCGCATCAGCGGCTATGGGCAAAGCGGCCCCTACCGCGACCTGCCCGGCTTTGCCGTCGTCGCCGAGGCCATGGGTGGCCTGCGCCACCTGATGGGCGAGCCTGGGCGCGTGCCGGTGCGCGCCGGCGTGAGCCTGGGCGACACGCTGGCGGCGCTGCACGGCGTGATCGGCGTGTTGCTGGCGCTGCAGGCGCGGGCAGCGAGCATCAGTGCACAGGCGCCCAAGGGCCGCGGGCAGGTGGTCGACGTGGCGCTGTACGAGGCCGTGTTCAACTGCATGGAAAGCCTGCTGCCCGAGTACAGCGCCTTTGGTGCCGTGCGCGAGCCTGCGGGCTCGGCGCTGCCGGGCATCGCGCCGTCCAACGCCTACCGCTGCGCCGATGGCCAGGTGGTGATCGGCGGCAACGGCGACTCCATCTTCAAGCGCCTGATGGCCGCCATCGGCCGCGCCGACCTCGGTGGCGACCCCGGCCTGGCCGACAACGCGCTGCGCGCCGCGCGCGTCGACGAGCTCGACGCTGCCATCACCGCCTGGACCGTGCAGCGTCCGGTGGCTGAGGTGGTGGCCGCCCTGCAGGCCGCCAGCGTGCCGGTGGGGCGCATCTACACCGTGCAGGACATCGCCGCCGACCCGCACTACCGCGCGCGCGGCATGATCGAGCGCATCACGACAGCCGCCGGCCTGGCGCTGGACGTGCCGGGCATCTGCCCCCGGCTCGAGGCCACGCCGGGCACGCTGCGCACGCCCGCGCCTGACCTGGGCGAACACAGCGCCGAGGTGCTGGCGCGGCTGCATGGCGCGCGGGACGGCTCGCCCTGGTGAGCGATCGGAGCGGGAGTCCCAGCCGCAGTGCCCAGTTGACTGCGGTGGACGTGAGCGTATTCGCCTGCGCGCGGCAGTCGCTGGCGCCGGGATCTGATGATCGGGCTTCCATGCAAACCCCTTGTCGATGTGTTTTACATGGGCCACCGAACCGTCCCGCCTGCGCCGGGTAACGTCTTGTATCTCAAACCAAATCGCAATTGGGCGCGAAGTTTGCTTTGCCATCGGGACCGCTAGTCAGGAGGAAAACATGGCAAGCCATCTGCTTTCGGTCGTCGCGTTCGGCGCCGCGCTCTTCGCCCCGACATTGGCCGGCGCGGCGCTGGTCAGCATCAACGGCTTTGGTGCCGGCGGCTGGTACTCCGACGACACGCGCAATGCGTCAGGCGCCAACCTGGTCGGTGTCACGAGCACGCAGAACGGCAAACCCGGACAG
>JADZCL010000259.1 GCA_020851615.1 Rubrivivax sp. | reverse complement strand
GCTGATCTTCATGCACGTCCACGACGGCACGCTGTTCCACTTCAAGGACAAGACGCCGGTGAAGATGGAAGACATCAAGGGTCTGAAGATCCGCGGCGCCACACGCATCAACAGCCAGTTCATCGCCGCACTGGGCGGCACGCCGGTCCAGATGCCGCTGCCCGCCGTGCCCGAGGCGCTGAGCAAGGGCGTGATCGATGGCGCCAGCGTGCCCTGGGAGGGGGTGCCCTCGATCAAGCTGCAGGAGATCGCGCACTACGCCCTGGACACGCCCGCAGGCCTGCCGCGCATGGGCAACACCATCTTCGCGTTCGCGATGAACCAGGCCAAGTACGACAGCCTGCCCGCCGACCTGAAGAAGGTCATCGACGACAACTCGGGCCTGGCCACCTCGGCCTGGGCCGGCGAGACGGGATTCGACCGCATCGTCGCCAAGCATCAGCAGATGGCCCGCGACGCCGGGGAGAAGATCGTCTTCCTGTCCGAGGCCGAGTACCAGCGCTGGGTGAAGGCCACCGCCGACGTCGACGACGCCTGGATCAAGGCCGTGGGCGCCAAGGGAGCAGACGGCAAGGCACTGCTCGAGAACGCGCGCGCGCTGATCAAGCAGTACGCCAAGTGATGCCCTGAGCGGCCAGGCCGCTCGCCCGATGCGCGGGGCCGGTGCCAGCAAGCACCGGCCCCGCGTTTTCTTGGGCACTGTTGGTTCGGGCCGACACTGCGGGTGGGCGCTTGGGCGTAAGTTCGCGCATCCCAACCGGATACACCCGCCACGCCGTCATGCCCAAGACCCTGATCGAGCCCTTCCGCATCAAGAGCGTCGAACCCATCCACGTCACGACGCGCGCCGAGCGCGAGCAGATGCTGCAGGCCGCCAGCCTGAACGTCTTCAAGTTGCGCGCCGAGGATGTGCTGATCGACTGGTTGACCGACTCCGGCACCGGCGCGATGTCCAGCCGCCAGTGGGGCGCGATCATGGAGGGCGACGAGAGCTACGCCGGCGCGCGCAGCTTCTACCGGCTGGAGAAGGTCATCCAGGACCTCACCGGCATGCCGCACTTCATCCCCACGCACCAGGGGCGCGCCGCCGAGAAGGTGCTCTTCACCGCGGCCTGCAGGCAAGGCGACGTGGTGCCCAACAACTGCCACTTCGACACCACCCGCGCCAACCTGGAGTACCTGGGCGTGCAGGCGCTGGACCTGGTCGTGGCCGAGGGCCTGCAGCCGCAACTCGTGCATCCGTTCAAGGGCAACATCGACCTCGCCCGCCTCGAGGCCCTGCTGCAGCACGACGGCGCACGCATTCCCTTCGGCATGCTCACGGTCACCAACAACACCGGCGGCGGCCAGCCGGTGGCCATGGCCAACATCCGCGCCTGCGCCGAGCTGCTGCACCGGCACGGCAAGCCGCTGATCATGGACATCTGCCGCTTCGCCGAGAACGCCATGTTCATCAAGATGCGCGAGCCCGGCTACGCCGACAAGCCGGTGCGCGAGATCGCGCGCGAGATGTTCTCGCACGCCGACGGCGCGACGATGAGCGCCAAGAAGGACGGCATGGTCAACATCGGCGGCTTCATCGTGCTGCGCGACGCACGCTGGCTGGAGGCGGTGCGCAACGGCCTGATCATGATGGAGGGCTTCCCGACCTACGGCGGCATGGCCGGACGCGATCTCGAAGCGCTGGCCGTCGGCCTCGAGGAAGGGCTGCAGGAGGACTACCTGCGCTACCGTCTGCGCACGGCCGAGTACCTGGGCGAGCGGCTGGACGCCGCAGGGGTGGGTTTCGTGCGCCCCACCGGCGGGCACGCCGTCTACATCGACGCGCGCACGGTGCTGCCCGACATGCCGGTGGCGCACTACCCGGCCTGGGCGCTGTGCAACGCGCTGTACCTCGAGGGCGGCATCCGCGGCGTGGAGATCGGCTCGGTGATGTTCGGCAAGCGGCTGGACGACGGCACCGAGACCTACCACGCGATGGAACTGGTGCGGCTGGCGTTTCCGCGCCGCATGTACACGCAGTCGCACTTCGACTTTGCGGCCGAGGTCATCGCCGAGCTCAAGGACAAGGCCGCGGACATCCGCGGCGTGCGCATCGTCAAGCAGCCGAAGTACCTGCGCCACTTCACCTGCGACTGCGAATGGGTGGACGCCTGAGCCGCCTCAACCGGGCTGTCGCGGCTTGAAGTAGTCGCGCCGACCCGCCGGCCAGAACTCGCCCCACAACGGCATGCCGCCGTCGACGTTGAGCGACTCGCCGTTCATCGCCGCACCGGGGCCGGCCAGCCAGGCCACGGCCTGGGCGATGTCCTGCACGTCACCGGCATGCAGCATCGGGTTGCTGCTGTAGAAAGTGGGCCGGTGCTCTTCGCGGTAGTTGTTGAAGCCGTGGCTCTCGATCGCGCCGGGGCCGACGCTGTGCACGCGGATGCCGTGCGGCGCCCAGCGCGCGGCCAGCGCCTTGGTCAGGTAGATGACGCCGGCGCGCGACGCCGTGGTGTGCGCCATGCCGGTCAGGCCGCGCTCGACCTCGAAGGCGGCATCCGCGGCGTCGAGGTCGGCTCGGTGATGTTCGGCAAGCGGCTGGACGACGGCAGCGAGACCTACCACAGCATGGAACTCGTGCGCCTGGCCTTCCCGCGGCGCATGTACACGCAGTCGCACTTCGACTACGCCGCCGAAGTCATCGCCGAGGTGAAGGCGAAGGCCGCCTCGATCCGCGGCGTGCGCATCACGCGCCAGCCGCGCTTCCTGCGTCACTTCACGGCGGACTTCGCCTGGGTGT
>JADZCL010000258.1 GCA_020851615.1 Rubrivivax sp. | reverse complement strand
GGCAAGGCCCTGGCCGCTGGCCACGCGGGCAAAGGCCAGCGCCAGGTGGCGCAGCGGCACGGCGTGCGCGGGGATCGAGCAGCCATCGATGCCGCACGCGCTGCGCGACAGGTCCCAGCTGGTGGCGGCCTGCACCGCGGCGCTCACCTCGCGCATGACGGCGTGCCCGCCCTGCACATAGCCCGAGAGAAATCCGCGCAGGCTGCCGTCGCGCCGGTTGCCGTTCATGTGGCAGGCCAGGCAGACGAAGCCGCTGTGCTTGCCCGAGCAGTTGTTGTGCAGGGCGCTGGGCTGTTCGCCACGGCGCACGAGTTCGTGCTGCGCCGCCTCGTTGTAGGGCCAGTGCACGCCGCATTCGAGTACCGATGCGTCCACGCCGGCCTTGGCCAGCATGCCCGCGGCGGTGCTGGCATGGGCCGCTTCGCCGCTGTGCGAGGCACAGGCCAGCGCCAGCTCGGCGTCGCTCAGCGCCAGGGCATCGGCCGCACCGCTGGCCACCAGCGGCAGTGCCTGCAGCAGCTTGATCGCCGAGCGCGGGAAGATGGGCCGCTCGATGTCGCCCACGGCGCGCACGATTGCGCCGGCGGCGTCGACGACGGCAAAGGCGCCGCGATGGAAGGATTCCACGCTGCCGCCACGGGTGGCCTGCACGAGGACGGGGTTGACGGGGTCGGCGCTCATGGCGGTGACTGTAGCGCCGAGTGCTGCATCGATGCCGTGCCGGAGGTCGAGAATCGCGGCGCGGCCAAGCCGCGGCCCAGGAACGAGTCATGAAGATGCACAGACGATCCTTTCTCCGCCAAGGCGCCGCCGCCGCGGTACTGGGGGCAACCACCGTGGGCCGCGTGCGGGCCGCCACGCGCGAGCGCCTGCGCGTGGGCCTGATCGGCACCGGCCTGCGCGGGCAGGTCTTGCTGGCCGAGCTGCTGCGGCGTGACGATGTGGATGTCGCCGCGCTGTGCGACATCGATCCGGTCATGCTGGGCCGCGCGCGGGCCCAGTTGCGCCAGGCCGCCCGGGCTGCGCCGGCCACCTTCGGCAGCGACGGCAGCACGGCGGGCGACCCGCAGGCCTGGCGGGCGCTGCTCGAGGTCGAGGGGCTCGATGCCGTCGTCATCGCCACGCCCTGGGAGTGGCACGCCCCGATGGCGATCGCGGCCATGCAGGCCAAGGTGGCGGTGGCCTGCGAGGTGGTGGCGGGCATCAGCCTGCAGGACCACTGGGACGTGTTGCGCGCGCAGCAGGACAGTGGCACGCCCTACATGCTGCTGGAGAACGTCTGCTACCGGCGTGACGTGATGGCTGTGCTGCAGATGGTGCGCGCGGGCCTGTTCGGCGAACTGGTGCATCTGCAGGGCGGCTACCAGCATGACCTGCGTGCGGTGAAGTTCAACTCCGGCGACCCGGCACGCCCCTATGGGGGCGGGGTCGAGTTCGGTGAGCGCGCGTTCAGCGAGGCCCGCTGGCGCACGGCGCACTCGGTGCGGCGCAACGGCGAGCTGTACCCGAGCCACGGCATCGGCCCGTGCGCGATGTACGCGGGCATCCACCGCGGCAACCGCTTCACGCACATCAACAGCTTTGCCAGCAAGGCGCGCGGCCTGCATGCCTACGTCCTCGCGCAGGGCGGCACGGACCACCCCAATGCGGCAGTCGAGTTCAAGCTCGGGGACGTCGTCACCACGACGCTGGCCTGCGCCAACGGCGAGACCATCCTGCTGCAGCACGACACGTCCCTGCCGCGGCCGTATTCGCTGGGCTTTCGCGTGCAAGGCACCAAGGGGCTGTGGATGGACGTGAACCGCGGCATCCACATCGAGGGCGTCAGCCCGCCGCATCGCTTCGAGGACTTCCAGCGCTACCAGGAGCGCCTCGAGCACCCGCTGTGGCAGAAGCACGCGGGCGCGGCGGCAGGTGCCGGCCACGGGGGCATGGACTTCTTCGTCGTGCACGCCTTCGTCGAGGCGCTGAAGGCCGGTGCACCGATGCCCATCGACATCTACGACGCCGTGGCCTGGAGTGCCATCACGCCGCTGTCCGAGCAGAGCATTGCCGAGGGTTACCGGACGCTCGAGTTCCCCGACTTCACCGAGGGGCGCTGGCGCACGCGCGCGCCGATCTTCGCCTTCGACGACCGCTATTGAGCGCTCACCCTCAGCCGCGCAGCGCCTGCGCCAGCGCGGTTGCGTTCTGTGCCGTGAGCGCGTAGACCGAGAGCTGCGGGTTGGCGCCGATGCTGGTGGGGAAGACCGAGCCGTCGAGGATCGAGAGGTTCTCGATCTGGTGGTGGCGGCCGCGGCTGTCGACCACACCCAGCCTGGCGTTCTCGCTCATCGGGCAGCCGCCCATCAGGTGCGCGGTGAAGAGCATGGCGCGGAACTTGGCCAGAGGCAGTTGCATGATCTCGCGGCGGGCTTCGTCCCAGCGCGTCTGGAACCGGGCGTCCAGGTGGGCCGCGCGCACGCGCGCCGCGCCGGCGGCGAACTGCATCTCGGTCATGCTCAGGTAGGCCCGGCGCGCGCCGTCCCAGACGTAGTCGCTGAGGTCGTAGTCGAGGATGGGGCTGCCGTCGTCGGCCAGGCGCACGCGCCCACCGGGGCTCTGCGGCACGAAGCCGTCGCGCAGCAGCGCCAGCGCCGCGTGCGTGTGGGGCAGTGCCGCGGCTTCCGCGCGCAGCGCGGCACCGTAGCTGCCGAGCACGCCCGCGCCGATGCCCGGGAAGATCGGCGGCACCTCGAGCTTGTAGCCCATCGGGCCGGTGGCGCCGCCCTGCCACTGGAAGTGGTCGGACGCCGCCGACTGCGGCGCGCCGTAGTAGGGGTCGATGCGCTCGGGCATCTGGGCCAGCGTCAACACCACGGGATGGATCAGCGTGCGCGCGCCCAGCAG
>JADZCL010000257.1 GCA_020851615.1 Rubrivivax sp. | reverse complement strand
GGTGCGCAGGCGATTGCCGCGCTCGCCTATGGCACGCAGACGGTGCCGCGCGTGGACAAGATCACCGGCCCGGGCAACGCCTACGTGGCCGCGGCCAAGCGGCGCGTCTTCGGCGCCGTCGGCATCGACATGATCGCCGGCCCCAGCGAGATCCTCGTGCTGGCCGACGGCACGACGCCGCCCGAGTGGGTGGCGATGGACCTCTTCAGCCAGGCCGAGCACGACGAGCTCGCCCAGAGCATCCTGCTGTGCCCGCACGCCGACTACATCGCGCGCGTGCACGCCGCGCTCGAGCGGATGCTGCCGGCGCAGCCGCGCGCAGCGATCATCCGTGCCAGCCTCGAAGGCCGCGGCGCGCTGATCCACACGCGCAGCATGGAAGAGGCCTGCGCAATCGCCAACCGCATCGCGCCCGAGCACCTGGAGGTGAGTGCGGCGCAGCCGCATCGCTACGAGCCGCTGCTGCAGCACGCCGGCGCCATCTTCCTGGGCGCCTACACGAGCGAGAGCCTGGGCGACTACTGCGCCGGCCCCAACCACGTGCTGCCGACCGCCGGCAGCGCACGCTTCTCCTCGCCGCTGGGCGTTTACGACTTCGTCAAGCGAACCAGCCTGATCGAGGTCAGCGCCGCCGGCGCACAGCGACTCGGCCCGATTGCCGCCGAACTGGCCTACGGCGAAGGCCTGCACGCACACGCGCAGGCAGCCGAACTGCGCCTGGAGCCGCACCTGCAGCCGCACTTGCAAGCGCAGGCGGGCGGCGAAGCCGACGCCGACTGAACGCGCCGCGCGGGCCGCGCCCACTCCGCGGCAGCATGCGCGCGAGCACGCGCGGGAGCATGCGCGGGAGCACGCCAGAGGAGCCCCGGGCGGGTAAATCCTCATGCGGTTTCGGCCGCAATGTATACAGTATCCATATCCGTGGGCCGGATTGCTCCGTCGAGCCGATCGACCCGCGCGGAGACTGCCCTTGAGCCCTCGCCCGCTCACGCCGGTGCAGCGCCCTCGCGCGCTTGCCGATCAGGTGTACCAGGCCCTGCGCGACCAGTTGCGCGCCGGCGCGCTCGGTGCGGGCAGCGCCTTGCAGGAGGTGCAGCTGGCCACCCGTCTGGGCGTCTCGCGCACCCCGGTGCGTGAGGCGCTGGCCCGCCTGGCCAGCGAGGGGCTGCTGGCCACGCATGGGCGCAGCTTCACCGTGCCTTCGCTGACGCTGGCTGATGTCGAGGACATCTACGAGCTGCGCTTCCTGATCGAGCCCGAGGCGATCCGCCGCATCGCGCCCCGCACCGTCGACGCCCGGGTGCGCGCGCCGATCGACGCCGCACTGGCCGCCGCCACCACGGCCCACGCCCAGGGCGATGTCGAGGCCTTCCGCAGCGCCAACATCGACTATCGCAGCGCGTGGCTCGGCCTGGTGACCAACAAGCGGCTGGTGCGCATCATCGAGCTCTACGCCGACCACATGCAGCACATCCGCACGCTGACGCTGGGCGAGCCGCGGGTGCGCACCATCGTCCTCAACGGCCTGCAGCGCATCACCGCAGCACTCGCCGCCGGGGACGCAGAGGCGGCTGCCGCCGTCGTGCGCGAACACCTGCAGAACGCCCGCCAGGCCTTCGTCACCGCGCTCGGCCTGGCGCCGGCCGAGGCGCCCGCCACGGCGCCACCCACACCGCGCAATGGCAGCACGCCGCACGACAGCCACACCACGGCGCGCCCGCAGGAGCAACGCCCATGAGCCACCACGCCGTCATCCCCTATGGGGCCTACTGGAGCACGCCTTTTGCGCGCTGGCAGGGCGCCTTCGCGCACCTCAACAGCATCGAGTTCGCGGCTCATGTCGCGCGCGCCGAGCTGGCGCGCCGGCGCATCGACGCCAGCGTGTTCAACCACGGCGTGCTCGGCCTCTCGGTGCCGCAGAAGCACTCCTTCTACGGCCTGCCCTGGTTCGCCGGCCTGGCCGGCATGCCCACGCTGGCCGGGCCGACCTTGATGCAGGCCTGCGCCACCGGCGTGCGCACGCTGCTGGCCGGGGTCCAGGAGATCGACGCGGGCCTTGCCAGCGCGGTGCTGGTCGTCAACACCGACCGCACCAGCAATGGCCCGCACCTGTACTACCCCAACCCGCGCGGCCCGGGCGGCACCGGCGCTGCCGAAGACTGGGTGATGGACAATTTCGGCTGCGACCCGCTGGGCCGCCACTCGATGCTCGTCACTGCGGAGAACGTGGCCCGCCGCCACGGCATCGCCACCGCCGCGCAGCATGAAGTCGTGCTGGCGCGCGAAGCGCAATACCAGCAGGCCCTGGCGGGCGAGGCGGCCTTCCTCAAGCGCTTCATGACCCTGCCCTTCGAGGTCCCGGCGCCGGGCTTCAAGAAGATCGCCACACGACTCGAGGCCGACGAGGGCGTCAGCCGCTCGACCGCCGAGGGCCTGGCCGCGCTGAAGCCGGTGCTGCCCGATGGCAGCGTCACCTTCGGCGGCCAGACGCACCCGGCCGACGGCAACGCCGGCCTCGTCGTCACAACCCCCGAGCGCGCCCGCGAATTGGCCAGCGACCCCAAGATCGCCGTGCGGCTGCTGGGCTTCGGCCAGGCCCGCGTCGAACTCGCCTACATGCCCGAGGCGCCCGCTCCCGCGGCGGCCCGTGCGCTCGCGCGGGCGGGCCTGACCATTGGCGACATCGACGTCATCAAGACACACAACCCCTTCGCGCTCAACGATCTCGTCTTTGCCAAGACCATGGGCATCGCGTGGGAGCCGATCAACCCCTTTGGCTGTTCGCTCGTCTGGGGCCACCCGCAGGCCCCGATGGGCACGCGCGCGATCATCGAGCTGATCGAGGCGCTGGCGCTGCGCGGTGGCGGGCGGGGCCTGTTCACCGGCTGCGCCGCGGGCGACAGCGCGATGGCGGTTGTCGTCGAGGTCGGCGACGCCTGACCCCGCACGCACCAGGCACCGCCCATGAAGCTGCCGCCCGGCGCATGGATCCACGCGGCCGCCGCACGCTGCGGCAGCAAGCCCGCGCTCATTGGCGACGACCGCACCTGGACCTACGCTGCCCTGGCGCAGGAGATCGACCGTTACACGCACAGCCTCGCCGCAGCCGCCGTCGGCCGGGGGCAGGTGGTCGCGTGGCTGGGCCTGAACAGCGCGGCGCAACTGGCCATGCTCCTGGCCTGTGCGCGCCGCGGCGCGCTCTTCGCGCCGCTGAACTGGCGGCTGGCGCCGCCCGAGCATCACGCGCTGCTGCAGGCCTGCAAGCCCGCGCTGCTCTTCGCCGACGCACCCTTTGCCACGGCCTTGACCCGCGGCCAGCCGGCGCCGGCGGGCACCCGCTGCATCGCCCTCGGTGAGCAGGGCCCGGCGGACTTCGAGCCCTTTGCCACCTTCATCGGCGCGGCCGATCCAACCGCGCCGGCGTCGGTCGAGGTCGCGCCGGACACTCCACTGCTGCTGTGCTACACCTCGGGCTCGACCGGCCACCCCAAGGGCGTCGTGCTCTCGCACGATGCGCTGTGCGCCAACGCCGACGCCAGCGTGGACATGCACGCGCTGGCCGAGTCCGACCGCGTGCTGACGACGCTGCCGCTCTTTCACGTCGGCGGGCTGAACATCCAGACGCTGCCGGCCCTGCGCCAGGGCTGCACCGTGGTGCTGCACGCCCGCTTCGATCCCGCAGCCGCACTGGCTGCCATCGCGCAGCAACGCATCACGCTCACCGTGCTCGTGCCGACGCAGCTCGAGGCGGTGCTGGCACTGCCGCAGTGGCCGCAGGCCGACCTCGGCAGCCTGCGCTCGATCTCCACCGGCTCGACGGTGGTGCCCGAGCGCCTGTGCCACGCCGTCCACGCCCGCGGCGTGCCGCTGATCCAGGTCTGGGGCGCCACCGAGACCGGCCCCATCGCCGCCTGCCAGCACGCCGACGAGGCGCGGCGCACGGCCGGCGCCGCCGGGCGTGCGGCACTGGGCGTCGAGTTGCGCATCGTCGCCGCCGACGGCCACGACCTGCAGAGGGGGCAGTCCGGCGAGATCCTCGTGCGCGGACGCAACGTGATGAACGGCTACTGGCAGGATGCTGCGGGCACCGCGC
>JADZCL010000256.1 GCA_020851615.1 Rubrivivax sp. | reverse complement strand
GTCAATGCCAGTGCCGCGCAGCGGACAGGGGTGGCGGCAAGGGGTGATTTCACGATCGGCGTCTCCGCCAGCCGGAGCGATCCGGCCGGTATGCAAAGAAGGAGCGGGGGACGAGGCAGGCGCGCATCAGCCAAGCAGACCTGCTTCGCGCAGGGCCCGCTCGACCTGCGCCTGCCCCGGCGCGGTCAGTGGCAACAACGGCAGCCGCACGTGCGGCTGCCCGCGCCCCAGCCGCTGCAGGGCCCACTTGGCGGGTGCCGGACTGGGCTCGCAGAACAGCACGCGGTGCAGCGCGAGCAGGCGCATATGGATCTCGCGCGCACGCTGCACCTGGCCTTCGATGGCAGCGATGCACATCTCGTGCATCAGGCGCGGGGCCACGTTGGCGGTGACGCTGACGTTGCCGTGTCCGCCCAGCAACATCAGCCCGATCGCCGAGCCATCGTCGCCCGAATACACCGAGAAGCCAGGCGGTGCATGCTTGATCAGCCAGGCGGCGCGCTCGATGTTGCCGGTGGCTTCCTTGATGCCGACGATGCCAGGCACTTGCGCCAGTTGCATGGCCGTGTCGTGCTGCAGGTCGGCGACCGTGCGGCTGGGGACGTTGTAGAGCACGACCGGCAGGTCGACCGCTTCGGCGACTGCGCGGAAGTGGCGATACATGCCCTCCTGCGATGGCTTGTTGTAGTAGGGCACGACTTGCAGCGTGCAGTCGGCGCCGACCTGCCGGGCGTAGCGGGTGAGTTCGATCGCCTCGCTGGTGGCGTTGCCGCCGGTGCCGGCCATGATGGGCACGCGCCCGGCGGCATGCGCCACCGCCACGCGCACGATCTCGCAGTGCTCCTCGATGCTGACCGTCGGGCTCTCGCCGGTGGTGCCGACGACGGCAATGCAGTCGGTGCCCTCGGCCACATGCCAGTCGATCAGGCGCCGTAGGCCGTCGTGGTCGACGCTGCCGTCCTCGTGCATCGGCGTGACCAGCGCCACGATGCTGCCAACGATGGGTTTCATTCGCTTCGCTTCCGTCGCAAGAGGGCGATTTTAGCCGCCGGGCGGAGCGGACCCCGGCAGCAGGAAGCGGGCGTGCGGCGCCGGGTTGCGCGCTGCGACGATGCGCTGCAGATAGCACGGTGTGCTGCCTGCGACGAAGCCGTCCTCGTAGGCGATGACGCGCAGGCCGGCGCAGGCCTGGAGCAGCTCGCCGGGTTGCAGCAGGAAGTCGCTGCGTGCGGGCCGGCCCAGGGTCTGCTGGCCGTCGGCGAAGGTCTCGTAGATCAGCAAACCGCCTTCGGCGACTGCAAGAAGGATGCGCGGCAGCAAGGGGCGCCACAGGTAACGTGTGACGAGCACGAGGTCGAAGCGGCGCTCGGCAAGGGGCCAGGGGCCGGTTTCGAGATCGGCGACGATGATCTCGGCCTGTGTGCGCAGCGGTGCCACGGCCGCTTCGTCGCGGTCGACTCCGGTCACCTGATGTCCGTGTGCAGCCAGCCAGCGCAGATTGCGGCCGCTGCCACAGGCGAGGTCGAGCACGCGGGCGCCTGCCGGCAGCAGATGCGCAAAGCGCTGCAGCCAGGGCGATGCGTCCGTGGCGGCCTCGGGGGTCAGAAGCAGGCCCAGACCCGTCCCGCCAGGTCAACCGCCAGGTGGGGGTTCAGGTAAGCCGCAAACACCGCGGCCAGCACGAGCACGGCGATGGCCCAGGCGAGGCTTCGGCGGGCAGCGCGCTTCATGCGGGTTGTGCCGCCAGGCGGGCCATGGGGGCCTCGCTTACCCGCAGATTGGCCAATGCGGCCAGCACGCCCAGCAGCACGGCCAGCCACCAGACGATGTCGTAGCTGCCCGAGGCGTCGTAGAGGCGGCCGCCGAGCCAGACCCCGGCAAAGCTGCCAACCTGGTGGCTGAGGAAGACGATGCCGCCCAGCATGGACATGTACTGCACGCCGAAGACCTGTGCCACGATGGCGTTGGTCGGCGGTACCGTCGACAACCACAGCAGCCCGATCACGGCCGAGAAAATGTAGACGCCAAGGGGCGAGAGCGGGGCGAGGACGAAGAGGGTGATCGCGACACTGCGCAGCAGGTAGATGGCAGCCAGGATGTGGCGCTTGGCCAGGCGCTCGCCGAGCACGCCGGCGATGTAGGTGCCAAAGACATTGAAGAGCCCGATCAGGGCCAGTGAGGCGCTTGCCACATCGGGGCTGAGGCCGTGGTCCTTCAGGTAGCTGGGCATGTGCACGCCAATGAAGACGACCTGGAAGCCGCACACGAAGTAGCCCGCCGTCAGCCAGCGGAAGCTGCGGTTGGCCAGGGCCTCGTGCAGCGCCGCCCTGACACTCTGCGACGCTGCAGTCGCATGCGGCGCGTGCGCCGGCTCGCGCAGGCCCAGCGCCAGCGGTGCGATGGCCAGCGCCGTGCAGCCCAGCACGATCAGCGCCGTCTGCCAGCCCAGGCTGCCGATGAGGCCGTTCTCGACCGGCACCATGAGGAACTGGCCGAAGGAGCCCGCCGCCGCGGTGATGCCCATGGCCCACGAGCGCCTGTTGGGCGCCACGTTGCGCGCGATGACGCCGTAGATCACCGCGTAGGTCGTGCCCGATTGCGCCATGCCCAGCAGCACGCCGGCGCTGCCGGTCAGGCCTGCGCCACTGCTGGCCAGCGCCATCGTCACCAGGCCGCCTGCATAGAGCAGCGCGCCGCCGATCAGCACCCGCCAGGCGCCGAAGCGGTCGGCCCACATGCCGGCCACCGGCCCGGCCAGTCCCCAGACCAGGTTCTGCACCGCCAGGGCGAAGGCGAAGGTCTCGCGCGACCAGCCGCGCTCCATCGTCATGGGCTGCAGGAACAAGCCGAAGCCGTGGCGGATCCCCATCGACAGCGTGACGATCGCCGCGCCGCACAGCAGCACCTGAGACATTGACAGCTGCGGGCGCAGCAAAGGGGAATTCATGCGGCGATTGTCCGGGAAATCGATGCAAGCTGCAGTGTGCGGGCTGACTACAGTGAGTGCCCAGCAAGGAGTGCGCAATGAAGATCTTGGTGCTGGGTGGTGGCGTGATCGGGGTCTCGACGGCCTACTATCTGGCGCGCGCCGGGCATGAGGTGGAGGTCGTCGATCGCCAGCCCGGACCGGCGCTGGAGACGAGCTACGCCAACGCCGGCGAAGTGTCGCCGGGCTATTCCGCCCCCTGGGCGGGTCCGGGCATTCCGGTCAAGGCGGTGAAGTGGATGCTGATGAAGCACAGCCCGCTGGTCGTCTGGCCGCTGCTGGACCCGGCGCTGTGGCGCTTCTGCCTGGCGATGCTGGCCAACTGTACCGCGCGCGCCTACGCGCTCAACAAGAGCCGCATGGTGCCGATCGCCGAGTACAGCCGCGACTGCATGAAGGCCTTGCGCGCCGAAACCGGCATCACCTACGACGACCGTGCCCAGGGCACGCTGCAGCTCTTTCGGACGCAGGCCCAGCTCGACGGCATCGCCAAGGATGTCGAGATCCTGAAGCAGTACGGCGTGCCCTTCGAGGTGCTGGACCGCGCGGGCTTCTGCCGTGTGGAGCCGGCATTGCGCCTGACGCAGCAGAAGTTCGTCGGCGCGCTGCGCCTGCCCGGCGACGAGACGGGCGACTGCTTCGTCTTCACGAATCGTCTGGCCGAGATGGCACAGCAGCTTGGCGTGCGCCTGCGCTGGCAGACGTCGATCGAAGGGCTGTGCGTCGAGGGGGGACGCCGTGTGAGCGGTGTGCGCACCTCGGCCGGTGAACTGCGGGCCGACGCGGTCGTGCTCGCCCTGGGCAGCTGGTCGGTGCACATGCTGCGGCCGCTTGGCATCCGCATTCCGGTCTACCCGGTCAAGGGCTATTCGATCACGGTGCCCATCACCGACCCCAGCGGCGCGCCCGAATCGACCATCATGGACGAGACGCACAAGGTCGCGGTGACGCGCCTGGGGGATCGCATCCGCGTGGGCGGCACCGCCGAGCTGGCCGGCTACAGCGACACGCTGCGCGACTCGCGCCGGCGCACGCTTGAGCATGTGGTGACGGACCTTTTCCCGCGTGGCGGCGATGTGGCGCAGGCCAGCTTCTGGAGCGGCCTGCGCCCGATGACGCCCGACGGCACGCCGATCGTGGGACCGACGCCCTATGCCAACCTGTACCTCGGCACGGGGCACGGCACGCTGGGCTGGACGATGGCCGCTGGCACCGGGCGCGTGCTGGCCGACCTGATCTCCGGCCGCAAGCCCGAGATCGACCTCGATGGCTTGACCATGGCCCGCTACCCGCGCGCCTGGCGCGGGTAGCGCAGCGCGCGGGCTGTCTCGATCAGGCTGAGAGGCCTTCGGCGCGCATGGCGGCCTGCACCGCGGGACGCGCGGCGACTCGGGCGCGGTAGGCGAGCAGGTTGGGGTAGGCCGAGAGGTCGACGCCGACGTACTGGCCCCAGTTGGTGACGACGAAGAGGTAGCCATCGGCCACCGTGAAGTCCTCACCCATCAGGTATTGCTTGCCCGCGAGTTGCGACTCCACCCACTCCAGGCGCTTGGCGATCTGCGCCTTGGCGATCGGCTTGTAGGCATCGGGTGTGGCGGGGTTGAAGAGCGGCCCGAAGTTCTTGTGGATCTCGGTGCCGATGAAGGTCAGCCAGCTCATCAGCTGGTAGCGCGCGATCGTGCCATTGGGCGGAGCGAGCTTCTTGGCCGGCACCTGGTCGGCGATGTACTGGACGATGGCCGGACCTTCGGTCAGCCGGGTGCCGTCGTCGAGCTCCAGCAGCGGCACGTAGCCCAGCGGGTTGATCGCGTAGTAGTCCGAACCGTCGGGCAGCTTGTGGGTCTTGGTGGGCGCGGCGATGGCCTGGAACGGCAGGCCGGCTTCGTGCAGCGCGATGTGCGGCGACAGCGAGCAGGCGCCGGGGCTGTAGTAGAGCTTCATGGAATCCTCCGGATGGTTCTTGCGGGGGCCGCAACGATACTGCCGGCGGCGCGCCGGTGCTGGCGCGATGGGTAATCGCCCCCGCCGCTGCGCTGCCGCCGATGCGGTGGGGGCTGCCTACAATCGGCGCCCCTATGGCGATCCGACAAGGCGATTACGGCGAATCCTCCATCCGCGTGCTGAAGGGGCTCGAGCCCGTCAGGCAGCGGCCGGGCATGTACACGCGCACCGACAACCCGCTGCACGTCGTGCAGGAGGTGATCGACAACGCTGCCGACGAGGCGCTGGCGGGTCATGGCAAGCGGATCGCCGTGACGCTGCACGCCGACGGCTCGATCAGCGTCGAGGACGACGGCCGCGGCATCCCGTTTGGCCTGCACCCCGAGGAGGGCGTGCCGGTGCTGGAGATCGTCTTCACGCGGCTGCACGCCGGGGGCAAGTTCGACAAGGGCGCCGCGGGCGCCTACAGCTTCAGCGGCGGCCTGCACGGTGTGGGCGTGAGCGTGACCAACGCGCTCGCGCGTCGGCTCGAAGTGACGGTCTGGCGCGAGGGGCAGGTGGCGACGATCGCCTTCGCCGGCGGTGATGTGGCAGAGACGCTCACGCTGCGCAAGGCCGAGGGCGGCGCCCGGGCTGAGCGCCGGCAGGGCACGCGCGTGCGCGTGTGGCCCGACCCGAAATACTTCGACAGCACGGACCTGCCACGTCACGATCTGGTCCACCTGCTGCGCAGCAAGGCGGTGCTGCTGCCGGGCGTGACGGTTGCGCTCGCGATCGAGAAGGGGGCGGACAAGGGTCTCGAGACGCAGAGCTGGCAGTACAAGGGTGGCCTGCGCGACTACCTGATGCAGAGCCTGCTCGCCCCGCCGCTGATCCCGCTCTTCGAAGGTGAGCGCTACGCCAGCGCCAGCGACACCGAGGACTTCGCCGAAGGCGAGGGTGCGGCCTGGTGCGTAGCCTTCACCGACGAAGGCACGCTGCTGCGCGAGAGCTACGTCAACCTGATTCCCACCGTGGCCGGCGGCACGCACGAATCGGGCCTGAAGGACGGCCTGTTCGGTGCCGTCAAGGGTTTCATCGAGCTGCATGCGCTCCTGCCCAAGGGCGTCAAGCTGATGCCCGAGGACGTGTTCTCGCGCGCCAGCTTCGTGCTTGCCGCCAAGGTGCTCGACCCGCAGTTCCAAGGTCAGATCAAGGAACGGCTCAACAGCCGCGACACGCTGCGCCTGGTCTCAGGCTACGTGAAGCCCGCGCTCGAGCTGTGGCTCAACCAGCATGTCGACATCGGCAGGAAGCTCGCCGAACTGGTGATACGTCAGGCGCAGACGCGCCAGCGCGCGGCGCAGAAGGTCGAGAAGCGCAAGGGTTCGGGGGTGGCGGTGCTGCCGGGCAAGCTCACCGACTGCGAAAGCCGCGATCTTGCCTTCAACGAGGTCTTCCTGGTGGAAGGCGACAGCGCCGGCGGCAGTGCCAAGATGGGCCGCGACAAGGAGACGCAGGCCGTGCTGCCGTTGCGCGGCAAAGTGCTCAACACCTGGGAAGTCGAGCGCGACCGCCTGTTCGCCAACACCGAGGTGCACGACATCGCGGTGGCGATCGGCGTCGATCCGCATGGCCCCGCCGACGACCCCGACCTCAGCGGCCTGCGCTACGGCAAGATCTGCATCCTCTCGGACGCCGACGTGGACGGCTCGCACATCCAGGTGCTGCTGCTGACGCTGTTCTTCCGCCATTTCCCCAAGCTGATCGAGCGCGGGCACGTCTTCATCGCGCGCCCACCCCTGTTTCGCATCGACGCGCCGGCGCGCGGCAAGCGTCCGGCGGCCAAGCTCTACGTGCTCGATGAGGGCGAGCTCGCGGCGGTGCTGGACCGGCTCCGCAAGGAAGGCGCACGCGAGGGCAGCTGGAGCATCGGGCGCTTCAAGGGCCTGGGCGAAATGAACGCCGAGCAGTTGTGGGAGACCACGCTCAATCCTGAAACGCGCCGGCTGTTGCCGGTGAGCTTTGCCGTGCAGGGCTTTGACGCCACTGCAGCGCTGATGACGCGCCTAATGGGCAAGGGCGAGGCGGCGGCACGCCGCGAGCTGATGGAGCGCCGGGGCGACGAGGTCGAGATCGACGTCTGAAGGTTCAGCGGCGCCGCAGGGGCCTCAGCGCCCGTGTGCGCGATGGACGTGCTGCGGGCGGCCCGGCGTGGCTGCGGCGGGTTCGGCGGGACCGCCTTGCGCGGCCGCGGCGCGATCCAGGCCTTGCAGGATGCCGCACTCGGCGAGCGTGTGCGGGGTGCCGCAGCGGGCCCGCAAGGCGCGCAGGTCACGCTCGAGCGTGCGCAGTTCGCGAATGCGTTGCACCACATGGCCGATGTGGTCGTCGAGCAGCGAGTTGACGCCGCCGCAGTCCGGCCCGGGGGCCTCGCGCAGCCGCAGCAGGTTGCGGATCTCCTCGAGCGTCATGTCCAGGCTGCGGCACTGGCGGATGAAGGCCAGGCGCTCGACATGCGCAGGGACGTACACGCGATAGTTGTTCTGTGCCCGCAGCGGGGCCGCAAGGAGCCCCTGCTGCTCGTAGAAGCGGATGGTCTGCACCGGTGTGCCGGTGGCGCGTGCAAGGTCTCCGATGCGCATGGTGGGTCAGCTCCGCAGCGGCCGGGGTGGCGGGCTTGACTCTATCCCCACTGCAGGGTTTGCAATCGCGGCATCGACGAACCGCTGACAGACCATGAACCACCCGCGCGACGCGCATGCGGCATCCACGAGCGACTGCCAGGCCTGCAACACCTGGGCCGTACCCGGACCCGGGGCGAAGGCCCCCGCCATGGCCCAGCCAGGTCGTGGCCATGCCGGCCAGGATACGCATGACCACGACCACGACCATGACCATGGGCACGATCACGGTCGAGATCACAGCCATGGCCACGACCATGACCATGACCATGACCATGCGGAGGTCGGCATCGCCGCGCTCGCGGCGGCGCTGGCACTGGCGGTCGTCGCCGAGCTGGTGCACTTCCTGGCGCCCGAGAGCCCTGTCTGGCGGGGGCTGGGGATGGCGGTGGCGCTGCTGGCCATCGCGCTGTCGGGGCTGGGTGTCTACAAGCAGGGCCTGGCGGCGATCGCCAAGGGGCGGCTCAACATCAACGCGTTGATGGCGGTTGCGGTGACGGGTGCGTTCCTGATCGGCCAGTGGCCGGAGGCGGCGATGGTGATGGCGCTGTTCTCGATCGCCGAAGCGATCGAGGGCCGCGCCGTGGGTCGCGCCCGCAACGCCATCGCGGGCCTGCTGGCACTGGCACCCGAGGTGGCCACGGTGCGCGCTGCTGCGGGGGGCTGGGTGGCCGTGCCGGTGGAGCAGGTGAGCCTGGGCGCAGTGGTGCGCGTCAAGCCCGGGGAGCGCGTGCCGATGGATGGCACCGTGCGAGCGGGAGCGACGAGCATCAACCAGGCGCCGGTCACCGGCGAGAGCATTCCGGTAGACAAGGGCGTCGGTGACGCCGTGTTCGCCGGCACGATCAACGAGGCCGGCAGCTTCGAGTTCGAAGTCACCGCCGTGGCGGCCCACTCGACGCTGGCGCGCATCATCCATGCGGTCGAGCAGGCGCAGGCCACGCGTGCGCCGACGCAGGGCTTCGTCGACCGCTTCGCGGCGGTCTATACGCCCGCGGTGTTCGCGCTGGCGCTCGCGCTGGCCGTACTCAGCCCCTTTGCGCTCGGTTGGAGCTGGACGACTGCCGTCTACAAGGCGCTGGTGCTGCTGGTGATCGCCTGCCCTTGCGCACTCGTGATCTCCACGCCGGTGAGCATCGTCAGCGTGCTGGCTGCGGCGGCGCGGCGCGGCATCCTGGTCAAGGGCGGTATCTACCTCGAGCAGGCGCGCAAGCTGCGTGTGGTCGCCCTGGACAAGACCGGCACGGTAACCGAGGGCAAGCCAAGCCTGGTGCACTGGCAGGCGTTGGCCGACGCGGCGGATCCCGCGCGCATCGAGGCGCTTGCGCATGCACTCGCCGCACACTCCGATCACCCCGTCTCGCGCGCGATTGCCGCCGGACTCGGCGCCGGTGCGATCGAGGTCATGGACGTCACGGCGCTGCCCGGGCGCGGCGTGCAGGGAGTGGTCGGCGGCGAGCGCATCGTGCTTTGCAATCACCGGCTGATCGAGGAGCGCGGCCAGTGTTCCGCCGCGCTTGAAGCCACGCTGTTGCAGCATGAACGCGCCGGTCGTACGGTCACGTTGCTGGCCAGCGACGAAGGGGTGCTGGCGCTCTTTGCAGTGGCCGACAGGATCAAGGCGCATGCGCGCGAGGCCATCGACGAACTGCATGCACTGGGCATCCGCACCGTGATGCTCTCGGGCGACAACCAGGCCACGGCCAGCGCGGTGGCGCAGGAGGCCGGCATCGACGAGGCGCGCGGCAACCTGCTGCCCACCGACAAGCTGACGGCGATCGAGGCGCTGCAGCGTGCGCACGGCCCTACGGCGATGACCGGCGACGGCATCAACGATGCGCCGGCGCTGGCGCGGGCGCAGATCGGCATCGCCATGGGTGGTGTTGGTACCGACACCGCGATGGAAGCCGCCGACGTCGTCGTGATGAACGACGACCTGCGCCGCATTCCCGAACTCGTGCGCCTTTCGCAGCGGACGAACACCGTGCTGTGGCAGAACATCACGCTGGCGCTGGGCATCAAGGCAGTCTTCTTCGTGCTCGCCGTGTTCGGCAGCGCGACGATGTGGATGGCCGTCTTCGCCGACATGGGCGCAAGCCTGCTCGTGGTCGGCAACGGTCTGCGGTTGTTGCGCACGTCGACCCGCGCCTGACGCGGCGCGCCCGGTGTGCGGCGCGGCCGTCGCCTCCGTATCATCTGCGGCCGCCATGCCCGCCGCCCATGCCCTGGAGACCCGGATCCCCGCGCCCATCGTCGCGGCGGTGCTCGGTGGCGCGATGAAGGCCTATGTGCTTGGCGCCGGCCTGGTTGTCGATCCGACGCCGCTGCGCATGCACGTGGGGGTCGCGTTGGCGCAACTGAGCGCCGTGGTCGTGCTGGCGGCTGTGGCGGCGCTCTGGCGTGCGCGCACGACCATCAACCCGCTCGACCCGGCGCGCGCCCGGGCGCTCGTGACGGGCGGAGCCTTTCGGTTCACGCGCAACCCGATGTACCTCAGCCTGCTGCTGCTGCTGGTCGGCTACGCCACGCGCATCGAGTCGCTGCTGGTCTGGCTCGCACCCGTGGCCTTCGCGGCCTACGTGACGCGCTTCCAGATCATTCCCGAGGAACGCATCCTGCAGCACAAGTTCGGTGCCGCCTTCGCCGCCTACCGCGCGGGGACGCGGCGCTGGATCTGAAGACGCCGTCTCAGCCTGCGGCGCCGTGCCCTGGCGGCAGGAGACCGAGCGGGCGCAGCGTGTCCTCGACGGCCGCGGCCCAGCCCCGATTGGCAGCAGGACTGGCCGGGCTCGGGTGCAGGATCTGTCCGACCTGGATGGTGCGTGCCCAGGCCGCCTCGGCGTTGTGGCTGACCACCCCCTGCAGGCGGCGCTGCGCAAAGCCGCCCACGCCGATCGCCCATTGCGGCTGCAGCGCCTGCAGCGAACGCGCCAGGTGCTCGTCGCAGATCGCAGCCAGCGCCGCGCGCTCGGCCAGCGGCAGCTTGTCTGGGGTCAGGTTGCGCCCAGACTCGCCGAGGAAGACCAGCGGGCAGTAGTTGAGCACGAACCAGTCGCGAAAGAAGTCCTCTGCGGCACCGAAGGTCTCCCCGGCCCAGCCCCACAGGCGCCGGCCGCTGACCTCCGAGCGGCGGCAGGCGAAGCCTTCGATCGGTCGCTTGGGGTGCTCGTGCACCGGGCGCTGCACGGGCTCGACGATGCCCATCCAGTCGCGTACCGCACTCACTTCACCAAAGGGCACGCCAGTCTGCATCATCCCGAACGGCCCCGGGTTCATGCCCAGCAGCACCACGCGCTTGCGGTGGGCGCCAAAGCGGCTCACATAGGCTTCATAGGGCGCGCGCGCGTACTGCAGCGGGTCGTAGACGTGCGCAACGGGGGGCGCAAAACGCAGCGCGGCCAGCGCGCCCGACATCTCATCGGCCGCCTGCATCAGGCGCAGCGAGACGGTTGCGGGCATCGCGCTAGATGCGCTCCACGGCCGCGTCGATGACGACGCTGCAGGCGCTGTAGAGCAGCGAGCCGATCAGCGCGGCACCGAAGCCGGCGACGTGGAAGCCGTCCAGGAGCGAGGCCGCGGCCCAGAACATGAGCGCGTTGATGACGAAGAGAAACAGGCCCAGCGTGAGCAGCGTCACCGGGAAGGTGAGCAGCACCAGCAGCGGGCGCACCAGCGTGTTGAGCAGGCCGAGCACGAAGGTCGCGATCAGCGCGGTGCCGAAGCCGGCGATCTCGACGCCGTCGTACACGCGGTCCAGCAGCAGCAGTGCGGCAGCCAGCAGCAGCCAACGCATGAGGGGCTTCATCATCGCGCGAGCTTAGCAGCCGCTGCGTGGTGCACGCAGGTCGGGCATGATGCGCAGGCGACAGCCCCGACGATCCCATCCCCGAATCAGGTAGCCCATGAAGAAGCTCGACCACCAACATGCCCTCATCACTGGCGGTGCAGGCAGCATCGGCCTGGCAACCGCCAGGCTGTTCTGCGCCGAAGGCGCACGTGTGACCTTGACCGACCTGCCCGGTGCGGCGCTCGACGCGGCCCTGGCGGCACTGCCTGCGGGCCAGGCACAGGCCTTTGCGCACGACGTGACCCGCAGCGACGAATGGCAGCGCATCGTGCGCGACGCAGTGGCCCGCTTCGGTCCCCTGGACGTGCTGTTCAGCAACGCGGGCAACAGCGGCGTGATGGCGCCGGTGGTCGACTACCCCGAGGATGTCTTCGACAGCGTGATCGCCGTGCACGTGCGCGGCGCTTTCCTGGCCTGCAAGTACGGGCTGCCGGCGATGCGCGACGGCGCCAGCCTGGTCATCTGTTCGAGCGTGGCCGGCAAGCGTGGCGACCCGGGCGTGTCGGCCTACATCACCGCCAAGCATGCACAGATCGGCCTCATGCGCAGCGTCTCCAAGGAAGCGGCCGCACGTGGAATCCGCGTCAACAGCGTGCATCCCGGGCCGGTGGACAACGGCTTCCAGCAGGATCTGGAACGCCGCCTCTCGGGCGTGCTGGGTCGCGATGCCACGCGTTTCTTCGACGAGATGATCCCGCTTGCGCGCCACGCACGGCCTGAGGAGATCGCCCGCTCGGTGCTCTACCTGGCCAGCGCGGACAGCAGCTTCACGACGGGCAGCACCCTCATGGTGGACGGCGGCATGAACGTCTAGTGCCTGGCGCAGACCGCCTGCCGCAGTGCTGCAGCCATCAGCCGCGATCGCGCGCGCGGGCCCCAAGCGGCGGCGGCAGCGCGTCGCCAACCTGGCGACGGCGGAAGAGCGCCGCGCGCGCCAGGACGATGGTCGTGACCGGGGCGGTGATCGAGAGCACGACGATGACGAGCCAGGTGTGCAGCGCCAGGGCTTCGCCCCGGCTGCTGAAGTGCACGATCGCAGCCAGCGTGACGATCCACGACGCCAGTGACGAAGCCAGCGCCGGGGCGTGCAGGCGCTGGAAGAAGTCGGCCAGGCGCACCAGGCCGCTGGCGGCCAGCAGGACCACGACGCCGCTGGCCAGCAGCAGCACGGCGACGACGATCTCCACGAGTGGCGTGCTCACTCGATGACCTCGCCGCGCAGCAGGAACTTGGCCAGCGCCATCGAGCCGACGAAGCCGAACAGCACCATCAGGAACGCCGCTTCGAAGTACATCGGACTGTTGTCGCGGATCGCCAGCACGAGCAACATCAGCATGCCGACGACATAGAGGAAGTCCAGGGCCAGCACGCGGTCCTGGGCGCTGGGCCCGTGCGCCACGCGCAGCAGGGCCAGCGCCATGGCGAGCACGAACAGCACCAGCGTGGCGTCGATCGCCAAGGCAAGCAGGGGGCTCACTCGAAGATCTCCTTCAGCGGCAGAACGTAGTCGGCGCGGAACTGGGTGACGAACGCGGCCTCGTCGGCAAGCGCGAAGACGTGCAGGCGCAGCACGCTGCGGTCCGGTGCGAGCTCGCACCACACGGTGCCGGGCACGACGGTGACGATCATCGCCAGGGCGGCCAGCGAGTGCTCGTCGCGCAACTCCAGCGGGATGTCGGCAAAGGCGCCGCGAGGCGGGTGCCGCCCGGCGCGCAGCACGCCATAGGCCACCTCGGCGGACGAGGTGAGCACATGCAGGCCCACGCGCAGGATGAGCCGCACGAGCAGCGGCAGCCGCGCCAGCGGGCCCGGGCGCGGCCGCAGGCGCTGGGTCAGCAAGGGCATCGCCAGCGCCACCACGCCGCCCAGGAGGATGTGGTCGGCACTTGGCCCGCGCGCCAGCAACTGCCAGCCGACGAAGAGTGCCAGTGACAGCCAGGGCGAGGGCAGCCAGCGCTTCATGGCGCGGCCCGCGGGCGGGTGTTCATGACCGTGTCGATGTACTGTGCGGGGTTCTGCAGGCCCAGTGCCGTCGCCCGCGCATAGCGCAGGACCGCGTCGGCATGCACGGCCAGCAGCACGAGGGCGGCGACCAGCAAGCCCACTGGCAACGATTCGACGATGCGCAGGCGTGGCGCGGGACGCTCGCTGGCGCTCCAGAAGTGGCGCATCCCCGCACGCATGAATGCCACGGCCGCAAGCAGGCCGGCACCCAGCAGCAGCACCAGCAGGGCCAGTGCCGCGGGTGAGCCAAGCGTCATCAAGGCCTGCAGCATGGCCAGCTTGCCGATGAAGCCCGACAGCGGCGGCAGCCCGGCGACGACCATTGCACACAGCGTGAAGCTCAGGCCCAGGAAGGCCAGCGCACCAGGGATCGCGCGTCCCACGAGCAGTTCCTCGTCGTCGTCGAGATTGGCATCGGCCGTGGGCTGTGCATCGAAGAAGGCAGGCAAGGCGTCGTTGCCGTCGTCGAACTGCGGCGGTCCGACCTCGACCTGACGATTGCGCTCGAGCAGTTCGACGAGGAGGAAGAGCGCGCAGCCGGCAAGCGTTGAACTGGCCAGGTAGAAAAGCGCGGCCGCCGCCAGTGCCATGTCCCCGAAGCCGAATGCCGCCACCAGGGTGCCCGAGGAGGCGATGACACTGAACGCCACCAGCCGGCCCAGGCGCTGCGCGGCCAGCATGCCGATGGCGCCGAAGCCCAGGGTCGCGATTCCGCCGAGCACGAGCGCCATGCCGCCAAAACCGGCGGAGGCTCCTGCGGCCGCCGGAAAGCACAGCGCCCACAGGCGCAGCAGCGCATAGACACCCACTTTGGTGAGGATGGCAAAGAGCGCCGCGGCCGGCGCACTGGCGGCGGCATAGGCGGCCGGCAGCCACAGTCCGAGCGGCCAGATGGCGGCCTTGGCCAGGAAGGCCATCGCCAGGATGGCGGCACCCGCGTGCAGCAGGCCGCGGTCGGTCGTTGGCACCTGCGGCAGCTTCTGCGCGATGTCGGCCATGTTGAGCGTGCCCGTGACGCCGTAGAGCACGGCCACGCCGATCAGGAAGAGCAACGAGGCGACGAGGTTGATCGCGATGTAGTGCAACCCTGCACGAACGCGCTCGGCGCCGCCGCCGTGCAGCAGCAGGCCGTAGCTGGCCGCCAGCAGCACTTCGAAGAAGACAAAGAGGTTGAAGAGGTCGGCCGTCAGGAACGCGCCGTAGAGACCCATGAGCTGCAACTGCAGCAGCACGTGAAAGGAGGTGCCCGCATGCTGCCAGCGGGCGATGGCAAACAGCAGCGCCGCCAGGCCGACGCTGCCGGCGAGCACCGCCATCAGCGCCGACAGGCGGTCGGCGACGAGGGCGATGCCGTAGGGCACGGGCCAGTTGCCGGTCAGGTAGACCGCCCAGCCCACGGGTGCGTCGGCGGCGTCCACGCGCAGCAGCAGCGCCACCGTCAGGGCGAGCCCGAGCGTGGCCGAGGCGACATTGAGCACGGCCTTGCTGCGCCGCCGGCGTTCGCCCAGCAACAGCATCACGGCTGCGGTGGCCAGCGGCAGCAGGATCGGGGCCACGACGAGCGCGTCGTTGCCGCTGCCGGGCCCGCTCATTGCGATTCCTCTTCGCCGTCGACGTGGTCGCCCTGGCTCAGGCCGCGCAGCGCCAGCAGCACGACCAGGAAGAGCGCCGAGGTCGCGAAGCCGATGACGATGGCCGTCAGCACCAGTGCCTGCGGCACCGGGTCGGTGTAGTGCGTGAGGTCGGGCAGCGCACCGATGCGAACGATGGGGGCCTTGTTCACCGCCAGGCTGCCGACACTGAAGATGAAGAGGTTGACCGCGTAGGACAGCAGCGACAGCCCGATCAGCACCTGGAAGGTGCGAGGGCGCAGGACGAGCCAGACGCCGGC
>JADZCL010000255.1 GCA_020851615.1 Rubrivivax sp. | reverse complement strand
TGCCGTAGCGGGCCTTGGCCGCCTCGATGGCGATTGCGATGTTGGCGAACAGGCAGAAGCCCATGGCCTTGTCGGCCAGGCAATGGTGACCGGGCGGACGCGACAGCGCGAAGGCGTTGTCGAACTCACCGCGCCACACCGCATCGACCGCGGTCAGCGCCAGGCCCGCGGAGAGTCTGGCGATCTCGTAGCTGCCCGGCCCGAAGGGTGCGGTGTCGCCAAGCTCGCCCCCACCGGTGGCACTCAGCCGTGCAAAGGCATCGAGGTAGCTGCGCGGGTGAATGCGCTGCAGGTCGGCCTCGGTGGCCAGTGGGGCGCTGCGCAGCGCGAGCTTGTCCGCCAGCCCCGAGACCTGCAGCAGCGAGACGATGCGCCGCTTGCTGTCGGGCGACTCGGCCATGCCGCTGCCGGACATCGGCTGCACATAGCCGCCGACCGGCAGGAACAGCGCGTGCAGGCCGCCGGGCACATGCCAGAAGGTGCGTTCGTCGTGGAAGAAGGCCGTCCTGCTGGCGCTCATGCGGTACTCCGGTCGAGGTGGCTGACATGGATGGTCGGGCGCCGCGCGGCCCAGGGCAGCGCCTCTTCGAGCTGGCTGCCCAGGTTGAAGAGCGTGGCCTCGTCGCCGTAGCGCGCAACCAGCTGCACGCCAAGTGGCAGGCCTGTCGCGCTGACGGCCAGCGGCAGCGACAGCGCCGGTTGCCCGGTCAGGTTGTAGAGGGCCGTGAACGGCATATGCCGGAACACGTGCTGCAGCCAGTCCGCAGCGCTCAGGCCGGCGCGGTTGCAATCGATCACGCCCAACGAGATCGGCGGCGCGGCACTCACTGGAGTCAGCAGCACGTCGTACGGCTGGAAGAAGGACGCCACGGCACGGCAGATCACGTTGGCCAGGACGTCTGCCTCCTCGAGGTCCAGCGCACGCAGCGACAAGCCGTGCTGGTAGGAGGCCCAGACGCAGGCCTCGAGCTTGTCCGCGGTCGGCTTGCGGCCGAGCATGGCGCCCACGCCCTCGATCGCCGCGGCGACGAACGAGGTCCAGTAGCGCAGGTTGACGAGATCGAACATGGCGCGGTCGTATTGCGGCGCCGCCGCTTCGACGTGGTGGCCCAGCGCCTGGCACTGGCGGGCCACGGCCTCGACCGCGGCGCGGCATTCCGGGTCAATCTCTGCATGCGGGCCACCGTCGCTGTGAAAGGCGATGCGCAGCTTGCGTGCGGGCGCGCGCAGTTCCTCGCGATACGGTCTTGCCGGCGGCGCGATCGTGAAGCGGTCGCCCGGCGCACCGCCCTGCACGGCATCGAGCAGCGCAGCGCAGTCGCGCACCGTGCGCGTGAGCGCGAACTCGATGCCCATGTCGTGCAGCGGCAGCCCGGTCTCGGGGCCCACCGGCGTGCGCCCACGCGTAGGCTTGAGGCCCACAAGGCCGCACAGCGCCGCCGGGATGCGGATCGACCCGCCGCCGTCATTGCCGTGCGCCAACGGGACGATCCCAGCGGCCACCGCCGCGGCAGAGCCGCCGCTGGAGCCGCCCGGGCTGCGCGTGAGGTCCCAGGGGTTGCGCGTGGCGCCGTAGAGCACGGGCTCGGTTGTCGAGCAGATGCCGAACTCGGGCGTGTTGGTGCGCCCCAGCGTGACCAGCCCGGCCGCCCGGAAACGCGTCATCAGCTCGGTGTCGATCGACGAGGTGAAGGCGCCCGCCACCAGACGGCTACCCATGTCGCAGGGCACGCCCTGTGCATGCAGGACGAGATCCTTGATCAGGAAGGGCACGCCGTGAAACGGCGCTGCGGCGCCACCGGCCGGTGCGGCCTCGGAGATGCCGCCGATGACGGCGTTCAGTTGCGGATTGAGCGCGTCGATCGCCGCGCGTGCGGTCTGCGCAAGCTCGGTCGCCGAGACCTCGCGGCGACGCACCAGTTCGGCCAGCCCCAGGCCGTCGCAGGCGGCGTATTCGTCGAATTTCATGCCTGTTCGCCCTCCAGTGCAGCCGGCGGCACGCGCCGCTGCGAGAAACCCTGCCAGCCCCAGCGCTCGCGCGCCCAGCCCCACAGCCCGCGCGGCGCAAGCAACATGACAACGATGGCAACCGTCCCCATGGCCACCAGGTACCAGCTGCCCGAGACCCCCGCCAGCGCAGTGAACCCTTCGCGCAGGCCGAAATAGACCAGCGTGCCGATGATCGGCCCCTCGATCGTGCCGATGCCACCGATGATGACGATGAACATCATGGCGACCACCCAGTTGATGTCGAAACCCGCTTCGGGGCTGACGAACATCGTGCCCATGAAATAGGTGGCCCCGGCGATGCCGCAACCGAAGGCCGAGATGACGAAGGCGGCCAGGCGGTTGCGCCAGACGTCGATGCCGATGCTGGTTGCAGCCAGCTCGTTGTCGCGCACCGCCACCAGCCCAAGGCCCAGGCGCGAACGGATCAGCAGGTACACACCGCCGACGGCCAGCAGCGCCAGCGCCGCGGCGATCCAGAAGGTGTTGCGCGCGAAGGTCTCGGTGTCGACCAGACGCATCGACTTCAGCGCCACCCCGTTGGTGGAGCCGAGTTCGCGCGTCTTGGTGGCGAGCAGGTAGACGATCTCGGCAAACACCCAGATGCCGACCGAGAAGTAGGCATCGCGCAGACGAAAGAGCAGCGGCGCCAGCAGCGCCGCGACGAGCGCACACGCAAGCCCCGCCACGGGCAGCAGCGCAAAGGGATGGATCTCGAAACGGTCGGAGACGTAGAACACCAGGTAGGCGCCCACGCCGATGAAAGCCTGATGGCCCAGCGACACCAGGCCGGTGTAGCCGGCCAGCAGGTTCCACATCTGGGCCATCGCCAGCATCAGCAGCACCTCGGCGGCCAGGCTCGTCCAGCCGGCGTCGACGTAGGTCGGCGCCAGCGCCGCGGCCAGCACGTAGGCAAGTGCCAGGGTGATCGCCAGCGGCTTCATGAGGGCCGCCCCGCCAGGCCGGTCGGCCGCAACACCAGCACCACGAAGAAGAACAGGTGGGCATAGAGCGCGGCCGCGTTGGAGTCCACCTTCTGCCCCAGCAGTTGCGCCACGCCCAGCGCCATGCCGCCGACGAACGCGCCCCAGAACGAACCCAGTCCGCCGAGGATGACGACCTCGAAGGCGATCAGCAGCCGCTCCACGCCGGAGTACGGCGTGAACGAGGTGCGCAGTGCCAGCAACAGCCCGGCCACCGCGGCAAAGGCCAGCGCCAGCCCCATGACGGTGTTGTAGACGCGGTCGGGCTGGACACCCATCAGCCGCACGATGCGCGGGTTGTCCGACGTGGCACGCACGATGCGCCCCCACTCGGTCCGCGCCAGCACCCATTGCAGGGCGAAGAACATCACCGCCGCCAGCGCAAGCACGGCCAGGGGAAAGAGCCCGATGCGCACACCCAGGATGTCGACCCCCGCGCGCGTGAACTCGCCGCCATCGAGCGCCCGCGGGTCGGTGCCGAAGATCTCGACCATCAGGTTGCGCAGCACCACCGCAATGCCGAAGGTCAGCAGCAGCGGGGTGAGCGGATCACCGCTCTTCACCGTGCGGTTGACCAGCGTGGCCTGCAACACCCAGCCCAGCCCGAAGGCCAGCAACGCCACCGGCAGCACCCACAGCAGCGGATTCACCGCTGGCAACAGCGCCGCCAGCGACGTGCCGGCGAACGCGGCCAGCACGATGAACTCGCCATGGGCCAGGTTGACCACCCGCATGACGCCGAAGACCAGCGCCAGCCCGAGCCCGAAGATGCCGTACAGCGCGCCCAGGAGGACGCCGTTGATGATGGTCTCGATCCAGTCCATGCTTGGCTGCGCTGTGCGTGATGGGTGGTCGCGGACCCTTTGCCGCTCAATGGCCGAAGTAGGCCTGCGCGATCTGCGCGTACTCGAAGGCGTTGGCCGCGCCCTGCAACGTGACCCGCCCCTTGAGCAGGCAGCAGACGCTATCGGCCGTCTGGCAGGCGCGTTGCACCTCCTGCTCGACGAGCACGATGGACAGGCCCTGCGCGCGCACCTGCTCCAGGGCCGCGTAGATCTGGCGCACCACCAGCGGCGCCAGGCCCAGTGAAATCTCGTCGCACAGGAGCAGCCGCGGGTTGGACAGCAGCGCGCGCGCAATCGCCACCATCTGCTGCTGGCCGCCGGACAACGCGGTGGCGGGCCGCAGACGGAACTCCGCGAGCACCGGGAAGAGCTCGTACACGCGCGGCAGCGTCCAGTATCCGCTGCGCCGCGTCAGCGTGCCCATGCGCAGGTTCTCCTCGACGGTGAGTGACGGGAACAACATGCGCCCCTCGGGCAGCAGGGCAATGCCGGCACGCGCCAGTTCATGCGCCGGTTGCCCCAGCAGTTCACGGCCGGCAAAGCGGATGCTGCCGCTGGAGCGCCCCTCGAGCAGGCCGCAGACGGCGGCCAGCAGCGTCGACTTGCCCGCACCATTGGCGCCGATCAGGGCCAGCACGCCGCCTTCATCGACCTGCAGCGAAACGCCATACAAGGCCTGCAGGTCGGCATACCAGACCTGCAGTGCGTCGATCTCGAGCAGCGCCGCCATCACGCGTCAGCCGGCAGACCCATGTAGATCTCGCGCACTTCGCGGCTGGCCATCGCCTGGGCCGGTGGCGCCTCGAGCAACTTGCGTCCGAAATGCAGCACCAGGATGCGGTCGGCCACCGCGTGCAGCGCCTGCGGAATGTGCTCGATCCAGATCACCGCGTATTCGGCCTTCAGTTCCGCCACCAACGCCGCCAGCGCCGCCACTTCGGGCTCGGTCAGGCCGCCGGCGACCTCGTCCAGCAGCAGCAGGCGCGGGTTGGTGGCAATCGCCTTGGCGACTTCGAGCCGCTTGCGGTCCAGCAGCGGCAGCCGCCCGGCGAGTTCGCCAGAACGTGCACCGAGCGCGCAGCGTTGCAACGCGTGCTGCGCGCGCAGGGCCGCCCGGGCGCCGCGCAGTCCGGCGCCGAAGCTGGCAGCCGCCAGCACGTTCTCGTAGACCGTCAGGTTGGCGAAGGACTGCGGGATCTGGAACGCGCGCGCCACGCCCAGGCGAGCCCGCTGGTGCGGCGGCTTGCCGACCAGCTCGACACCATCCAGACGAATGCTGCCGCGATCGGGGCGTGCCACGCCGGTGAGCAGGTTGAAGAGCGAACTCTTGCCGGCACCATTGGGGCCGATCACACCCAGGCAATGCCCGCTCTCGAGCGCGAGGTCGATCGCGTCGGCAACGACGATGGCGCCGTACTTCTTCGACAGCCCCTGCACCTGCAGCACGGCCCCAGCCCTCGCGCGTCAGGCCGCAGGCGTCACTTCAACGCCGACATCGGCTTGAACTCGGTCTGCACCGGGATCATCGGCGCCGTGCCGTTGTACGTGATGAAGAGTTCGTAGGGGAACTTGCCGCCCTTGCTGCGCCGCCACTGGCCGCTCGCCATGGGTGTCACGGCAATGCTCTTGATCGGGCTGTCCTTGAAGTTGATCGGGCCGACGATGGAGTCGAGCTTCATCTTCGCGATCGCGTCGCGCAATGCCTTGCGGTCCTTGGGGTCGGCCGCGCCCTTGATCGCCGCCAGTGCCGTCTCCCACAGCGCGTGGCCGTAGCCGATGGGCTGCGTCCACTGCTTGCCGGTGGCCTTCTCCCATTCCGCGGCGAGCTCCTTGGCGCTCTGGCCGGTGATCGAGGACTTGAACGGGAAGTTCGGTGTCCACCAGATCTCGGTGGACATGCCGTCGCCGGCGTCGCCCATCGATTGCACCGCGCTCGGGAACAGGAAAGGCCCGGCCATCGTGACCACGTCGGGGCGGAAGCCCGCCTGCTGCGCCTGCTTCCAGAAGGTCGCGAAGTGGTTGGCGAAGGCAAATCCGGAGACGATCTGCGCCCCGCCGGCCTTCATCGCCGAGACCTGGTTGGAGAAGTCGTTGGTGGCGATCTTGAAGAAGCCGGTGTTGATTTCCTTGTAGCCGAACTGCTTGGCGCCGGCGGGCAAGCCGGTGTTGGGGTCCGCGAAGGCCTGCCCGGGCGGGTTGTCGATGTAGAAAGTGCCCAGTGTCTTGTTCGTCTTGACGCCGTTCCAGATGCCGAAGAAGTTCTTCAGCACGTCGTCGGCGCCCCAGAAGAAGTGGAAGGAGAAGGGGAAGCCCTTGTCCGGCGTCGAGCCACGGCCGAAGGTGAAGGCCTGCCAGGGCATCATCGTCGAGATCATCGGGATGCCGTTGACATCGCAGAGCTGACCGGCCGGCCCGGCAGCGTCGCCATCCTGCACCAGCACGAGGTCGACCTTGTCGCGCAGCACCGCTTCGCTGGAAACGGTCTGCGAACGGTTGGGATCGGACTGGTTGTCCTTGAGGATGACCTCGACGTTGTAGGTCTTGCCACCCACCGTGACGCCGCCCTTGACCGCCGCCTTGAACTTGTCGAGCGTCTAGTTGTCGGCCTCACCGAAATTGGCGCGCACGCCCGACAGCGCGGTGATGTAGCCGATCTTGATCGTGCTGCGTGATTGCGCCAGCGCCGGCGCCGACAGGGTCGCTGCTGTGCCGGCACCTGCAGCCAGCACCATGCGCCGGGTCAGGGCCAGAGGAAGGTCACTCGTCGCGGAACGGTCAGCCATCGCATGCTCCTTCGCCATCGGGGTTGGGTTGACTCACATGTTAGCGGTGCAGGTTGTTTCGTTGACAACGTACTAACCCGAATGCCGCCACCGTCTCGACGCTAGAAGCCCCGCGCGGCTGTCGCGATGCGCCCGCCGCCATCGGCCACCAGCACCGCGCCGGTGACGAAGGATGCCTCATCGCTGGCCAGAAAGCGAATGCAGGCCGCCATCTCTTCGGGCCGCGCGAAGCGCCGCAGCGCCAGGCGCTGCGCCAGCGCCCGCGTTTCCTCTTCGACCGAGCGTCCAGAGGCCGCGGCAGCCACGCGCATCTCGGCCTCGGCCATCGCGGTGGCCGTCCAGCCCGGACACAGGCAATTGGCGCGGATGCCGTCCGCGCCGCAGGCGTATGCGATGTTGCGCGTATACGCCACCACCGCCGCCTTGGACGGTGCATAGCTGGCACTTCCGGGTGTGGAGTTGAAGGCGGCCACCGATGCCACGTTGACGATCGCCCCGCCGCCGGCGGCGCGCAGCAGCGGCAACGCGCCGCGGCAGACCCGCATGGTGCCGGTCAGGTTGACAGCCAGCATGCGCTCCCAGGTGGCGTCGACGACCTCCTCGGGATCGTCTGCGCTGACGATGCCGGCGGCGTTGACGATGATCTTCAGCGTCCCGGCAGCCGCGGCCGCCGCGATCGCGGCATCGACATCGGCCTGCTGCGTGACGTCGCCGATCACGACCTGGATCCCCGCCCCGCCGCTGGCGGGGACGCGGTCGACGGCGAGGACGTGGTGGCCATCGGCGGCCAGTCGCTGCACCGTGGCGGCGCCGATGCCGCTGGCGGCCCCGGTGACGAGCGCCACCGACGCCGTCATGACGCCTGCTGCCCCGGCGGGATCAATCCCTTGGCCACCCAACGATCGAAGATCGCGAGCACGGCATCGGCGAACGGCGGGTCGTTGATGTGCGCCTGCACCTCGCTCCACTCCACCGGCGGGCGTACCGCCTCGCGCAGGGCTGCCGCGAGTGCGGCCAGCCCCAGCGGATCGTGCAGCGGCTGCCCTTCCCGGTCCCAACCCTGGATACCCCCGCGCGGCAGCACGAAGGCCGTCGGGCCCTTGGCCTGTGCCAGCCTGGCGCCCACCGCGTGCGCGGCCTGGGCGCGTTCGGCAGGCGTCATCGCCACCGAGGCGATCAGCCGGTTGTGCGCGTGGTAGAGGCGATCGGCGTACACGGCGGGCACCGGCTTCCAGGTCTGCATGTCGATCATGTCCAGCGCACCGGGGGCGACGATCTGCGGGATGCCCAGGGCACCCGCCGTCGTGAGCCGCGACGGCCCCGAGGTCACGACCGATCCGTGCACCTCGTTGCCAACCTCCTGCAGGCACAGGTCGAGAACCGCGACCAGGCGCCGCTGCGCCGCCAGCGACTCGATCGCGTGGCCGCCCATCCCCGTGCTGTGGAAGACGGCCACCTCGTAGCCGCGCTGCTCGAGTTCGGGCTTCAGGCGCAGCATGTACTTCAGGTTGCTCGAGCCCAGCGAACTGATCGCCACCATGGGCCGCTGCAGCGAGGCCGGCTGCACGGCCCGGCAGGCACCGAGCACGGCACCGGCAGCCTGGGCGAGGATGGAGCGGCAGATCTCGTTGAGGCCGTACAAGCCGCCGGCCCAGAGAATCATCATCAGGTCCGGCGCGATGCGGTCAGGCGGGATGAGGTGCGAATAGGCCACCGTGGAGACGACGAACTTGGGCATGCCCAGCGGCAGCGCGGCGGTGACGTCCAGCGCCAGGTCCGTGCCCATCGTTCCGCCCAGCGCCAGCAGCCCGTGGACGTGGCCCTGGCCGTGCAGTTGCAGCGCCAACGCCACGGCCCCCTGGGCCATCTGCGTCATCGCGGCGTTTTCGTCGCCCAGGGCGGCGATGGCCTGGAGCGTCGTGCCGGCCGCGGCGGCGACCTCGGTGTTCGCGTAGGCGGGCGCAAAGCGCGGCTGGCCGAGGACCCCGACGTCCATGATGTAGGCGCTGCCGCCGCCCTCCTGCACACATTGCTGCATGAACAGCAGTTCGTCGGCCTTGGTGTCGGCGGTGCCGATGATCAGGATGCCTGGCTTCACGGGCGGCTCCGCTGGTTCAATTCATCCATCACCTGTCCCGATTCAGGCAGGGTCATGCCCCCATCGACGACCAGCGTCTGGCCGGTCATCCAGCACGCCTCGTCGCTGGCCAGGTAGAGCGCCGCGAAGGCGATGTCGTCGGGTCGACCGGCTCGCCCAAGCGGGATCTCGCGCTCGAGCGCAATCCTGTTCTCGGGCTGGCTGAGGCGGCCGCGGTCCTTGGCGACAAAGCCCGGCTCGATGCCGTTGACGGTGATGCCGCGCGGGGCCAGCTCGAGGGCTGCCGAGCGGATGAAGCCGTTGACGCCGGCCTTGGCCGCGGCGTAGTGCGCCGAGTCGAGCATCGCCACGCGCGGCCCCGTGACCGACGAGGTGACGACGATGCGCCCGCCCCGTGCGCCAAGCGCGGGCAATGCAGCCTGCGTCAACCAGAAGCAGCTCTCCAGATTGAGGGCCAGCGTCTG
>JADZCL010000254.1 GCA_020851615.1 Rubrivivax sp. | reverse complement strand
CGCCGGCCCCGGGACCCGCCTGGCGCAGTACTACGCGCTGACCAAGCCGCGCGTCGTGCAGTTGATCGTGTTCTGCGCGGTCATCGGCATGCTGCTGGCCGAACCCGGCATGCCCGACCTGGCTGTCGCGCTGCCGGCCACGCTGGGCATCTGGCTGGTGGCCGCTGCGGCGGCGGCATTCAACTGCCTGGTCGAGCAGCATCTGGACGCTCGCATGCAGCGCACCGCCTGGCGTCCCACGGCCAAGGGCGAGTTGAGCCCGCTGCAGGCGCTGCTGTTTTCGCTGCTGCTGTGCACGGCGGGCAGTCTGGTGCTGTGGCTCTGGGTCAACCCGCTGACCTTGCTGCTGACCTTTGCCACCTTCGTCGGCTATGCGGTCGTCTACACCGTCGTGCTCAAGCCCCTGACGCCGCAGAACATCGTCATCGGCGGCGCCTCGGGGGCCATGCCACCGGTGCTGGGCTGGGCGGCGATGACGGGTGAGGTCGGCGCCATGGCGCTCTTCCTCTTCCTGATCATCTTCCTGTGGACGCCGCCGCACTTCTGGGCGCTGGCACTCTACCGGGCAGAGGACTACCGCAAGGCTGGCCTGCCGATGTTGCCGGTCACCCACGGCGGCGAGTTCACGCGGCTGCAGGTGCTGCTCTATACGCTCGTGCTGTTCGCGGCCGGACTGCTGCCTTTCGTGTACCGGCAAAGCGGGTGGATCTACCTGATGGCCGCGTTGCTGCTCGGGCTGCGCTTCATCCAGTACGCTTGGCGACTGTGGCGCGAGTACAGCGACGGTCTGGCGCGCCAGACCTTCCGTTTCTCCATCTGGCATCTGTCGCTGCTGTTTGCGGCGATCCTGCTGGACCACTACCTCCAACCATGGCTGCACCGACTCGTCGCCTGATCCTCACCACCCTCGCCGCCGCCGCGGCGGGCAGCTTGTTGCCGGGCTGCGAGCGCCTGGGCTTGGGGGGCAAGCCGGCCTTCCAGGGGGTCGACATCACCGGCGCTGACTACGCGCAGGAACTGGCCCTGCACGACGGCGACGGGCGCCCGCGCAACCTGGCCGAGTTCAAGGGCAAGGTCTGCGTGATCTTCTTCGGCTACACGCAATGCCCCGACGTGTGCCCGACGACGCTGGCCGAAGTGGCGCAGGCGCGCAAGCTGCTCGGCGCGGACGGCGCACGGGTGCAGGGGATCTTCGTGAGCCTGGATCCCGAGCGCGACACGCCCGAAGTGCTGAAGGCCTACGTCGCCAACTTCGGGCCGGACTTCGTCGGCCTGCGCGGCAGCGCCGACGAAACCAGCGCCGCCGCCAAGCACTTCAAGATCTTCTTCAGCAAGGTGCCGGGCAAGACCGCGCAGACCTACACCATCGACCACTCGGCCGGCTCCTACGTGATCGACGCGCAGGGCCGCGTGCGCCTGTTCATGCGCTACGGCATCGGTGCCGACAAGCTCGCCGCCGACCTGAAGATCCTCCTGGCCGAGTCCGCCGGCTGACCGCGTGCGGCGTGCCGGCGGTGCCCGGCCGCCAGGTCAGGCGGCCACCGGCGCGAGTGCCTTGCGCATCTTCTTCATCGCGGCAACCTCGATCTGGCGGATGCGCTCGGCGGAGACGCCGTACTCGGCGGCCAGTTCATGCAGCGTCATGCCGCCGCTGCCGTCGTCGTTGACCTCCAGCCAGCGTTGCTCGACGATGCGCCGGCTGCGCGCATCAAGTGCCTGCAGCGCCTGCCCGATGCCCTCGCTGGCCAGCCAGTCGCGTCGGCGTGCCTCGAGTGCGCGCGTGGGCTCGTTGGATTCGTCGGCCAGGTAGGCAATCGGCGCGAAGCTCTCTTCGCCGTCGTCGCCGGTCTGCGGTTCGAGGGCGACGTCGCCGCCGGACAGGCGCGTCTCCATCTCGACGACCTCGGCAGGCTTGACATCCAGATCGCGCGCCATGGCGTCGATTTCCGCTGCGGTCAAGGTGTTGCGGTGGGTCTGTCCGTCCTGCCCCACTCCCTTGAAGCCCTGCTTCATCGAGCGCAGGTTGAAGAAGAGCTTGCGCTGCGCCTTGGTCGTCGCCATGCGCACCATGCGCCAGTTCTTCAGGATGTACTCGTGGATCTCGGCCTTGATCCAGTGCAGCGCGTAGCTCACCAGGCGCACGCCCTGGTCGGGGTCGAAGCGCTTGACCGCCTTCATCAGGCCGATGTTGCCCTCCTGGATCAGGTCGCCGTGCGGCAGCCCGTAGCCCAGGTACTGGCGCGAGATCGACACCACGAGCCGCAGGTGCGACAGCACGAGCTGCCCCGCGGCTCCGATGTCGCCGTGCTGGCGAAAGCGCCGGGCCAGATCGCCCTCGTCGCTCTGGCTGAGCATGGGCAGCCGGTTCACGGCGGAGATGTAGGCATCCAGGTTGCCCAGAGACGGCACCAGGGCCCAGGGGTCACGCACGGTCAAGGCAGTCGATGAGGTGTGGTTCATGTCCCTTGGAAGCAAGAGGGGAGGCTGAAGTTCCAAGAATGTTAGCACTCCATGCCGGCGAGTGCCAAAACAGTGCCTCAAAATAAGGTCGGCGTGCGCTCACATCCGCAATTAGCAGCCATTTTCAACCTGCTGCGCAAGCGCCATGCCCATCGACGTCGTGTCTGCCTGCCCGCCCAGGTCTGGAGTTCTTGGGCCGGCGCGCAGGACCTGCTCGATGGCGCGCAGGATCGCGTCGTGCGCGTCGCGGTGGCCGAGGAAGTCCAGCATCATCGCCGTGCTCCAGACCATGGCCACCGGGTTGGCGATGTTGCGTCCGTAGATGTCGGGTGCCGAGCCGTGCACCGGCTCGAACAGGCTCGGGAAGCGCCGCTCGGGGTTGAGGTTGGCGCTGGGCGCGATGCCGATCGTGCCAGTGCAGGCCGGGCCGAGGTCGGAGAGGATGTCCCCGAACAGGTTGGTGGCCGCCACCACGTCAAAACGCTCCGGCTGCAGCACGAAGCGTGCGGCCAGGATGTCGATGTGCTGCTTGTCCCAGGTCACGTCTGGATGGCGGGCCGCGGCTTCGGCGGCGCGCTCGTCCCACCAGGGCATGCTGAT
>JADZCL010000253.1 GCA_020851615.1 Rubrivivax sp. | reverse complement strand
GCCATCGCCAGCGTGTACTTCGTGTTCTTGAGCCCGTTCTTTGCTTCGTTGGCGATCGGCGCGTCGGTGGGCTTCTGCTTCATGTCCGGCGCGAAGCCGCCGCCCTGGATCATGAAGCCCTTGATGACGCGATGGAAGACGGTCCCGTCGTAGTGGCCCTTCTCCACATAGGCGACGAAGTTGCGCACGCTCTCGGGCGCCTTGGCCTCATCGAGCTCGATGTCGAGCGTGCCATGGCTGGTCTGCATCTTCACGGTTGTGGGCATGTTCATTCCTCCACGGTGGCCTTGGTGATGACGATGTCGGTGGCCGGCAGATTGGCAAATGCCGGCCCCTTGTTGGTGGTGGGCGCCGCCCTGATGCGGTCGACCACGTCCATGCCGCTGACGACCTTGCCGAATACGGCATAGCCGCCGCCATAGGTGTCCAGCGCAACGTTGTCGACGACGTTGATGAAGAACTGCGCGGTCGCGCTGTCGGGCACTGCGGTGCGCGCCATCGCCAGCGTGCCGCGCAGGTTGGACAGGCCGTTGCCGGCCTCGAGCGGGATCGGTGCGCGCGTGGGCTTTTGCACGCGGTCAGGCGTGAAGCCGCCGCCCTGGATCATGAAGCCGTCGATCACGCGGTGGAAGATCGTGCCATCGTAGTGGCCAGCCTTCACGTACTGGACGAAATTGGCGACCGACTTGGGTGCCTTGGCCGGATCGAGCTCGACGACGATGTCGCCTGCGCCGGTGGCCAGGCGGACCTTCTGCGCCGTCGCGGGCAGGGCAGGGCCGAGCAGCCCCAAGGCCAATGCAGCGGCGGGCAGCCAGCGCCTGCGGATCGCAATCACGTTCGGTTCTCCACGGGGCGTTGTCGAAATCGCCCCTCGTATACTGGCCGATTCTATCGGGCGGGCCTGATGGCCCCGACCCGTGACTGCGGCCCCGCATGAGTCTTCGCATCCACAACACGCTGACGCGCCGTCTCGAGCCCTTCGAGCCGATCGAACCCGGACACGTGCGGCTGTACCTGTGCGGCATCACCGTCTACGACCTGTGCCACATGGGGCACGCGCGGACCAACCTCACCTTCGACGTGGTCGTGCGCTGGCTGCGCGCCAGTGGCCTGCGCGTGACCTATGTGCGCAACATCACCGACATCGAGGACAAGATCATCCGCCGCGCCGTCGAGCGAGGCATGACGATCCGCGCGTTCACCGACGAGATGATCGCGGCCATGCACCGCGACTTCGACGCGCTGGGCCTGGTGCGGCCCGATGCCGAACCGCGGGCCACCGAATACGTGCCGCAGATGCTGGAGCTCATCGACACGCTGGCGGACAAGGGCCTGGCCTACGCGGCACGCGGTGGCGACGTCAACTATGCGGTGCGCCGCTTCGGGGCGTACGGCAGGTTGTCCGGCAAGTCGCTGGACGAGCTGCGCGCCGGTGAGCGCGTCGCTGTGCAGGACGACAAGGAAGATCCGCTGGACTTCGTGCTGTGGAAGCGTGCCAAGCCCGAAGAGCCGGACGAGGCGCAGTGGGACAGCCGCTGGGGCCGCGGCCGACCGGGCTGGCACATCGAGTGCTCGGCCATGGGCATGGCCTTGCTGGGCGAGCGCTTCGATATCCACGGTGGCGGGCAGGACCTGCAGTTTCCGCACCACGAGAACGAGATCGCGCAGAGCGAGGGTGCGCTCGGGCACCCCTTCGTCAACGTCTGGATGCACGGCGGCTTCCTCAACGTCGACGACACGAAGATGTCGAAGTCGCTGGGCAATTTCTTCACCATTGCCGATGTGCTGCGCCAGTTCGATGGCGAGACGCTGCGCTTCTTCCTGCTGCGCACGCACTACCGCAGCCCCTTCAACTATGCGGACTCGTTGATCGAGGATGCGCGCGCCGCGCTGCGCCGGCTCTATACGGCACTGGATGCGGTGCCGGGTGCTGCTGCGCCGGAGGCCATCGATTGGTCGCATGCCCAGGCCGGCGCCTTCAAGGCGGCGATGGATGACGACTTCAACACGCCAGCAGCGCTGGCGGTGCTGTTCGAACTGGCGGGGGAGGTCAACCGCAGCCGTGATGCACGCAAAGCCGCGTTGCTGCGCGGCCTGGGCGCGGTGCTTGGGCTGCTGCAGCAGGAGCCGCGCCGCTTCCTGCAGGCCGGCAGCGGCCTGGATGAGGCGGCCATCCAGCGCCTGATCGACCAGCGCAGCCAGGCCAAGGCGGCACGCGACTTTGCGACCGCCGACGGCATCCGCAAGACGCTTGCCGAACAGGGCATCGAGCTCAAGGACAGCGCCCAGGGCACGACCTGGGTGCGGGCCTGAGCGTCAACGGGGGCTGGCCTTGGGCACTCGACGCCAAGACCCCGCTGCCCGGCATTCCACAAGCGCGCGCCCGCCAGCCCTGGTCGCGCCCACCTACTGGGAGGACGCCTGCCGCCATCTGGCCCGGCGGGACCGCGTCATGAAGCGGCTGATCCCCCGTTACGGCGATGCACGCCTGCAGAGCCGGGGTGACGCCTTCACGACGCTGGCCAGATCCATCGTCGGCCAGCAGATCTCGGTGAAGGCGGCGCAGTCGGTGTGGACGCGCTTTTCCGCCCTGGCAGCGGCCGACCAGGAGGGGCTGCGGCCGGCGCAGGTGCTGGTGTTGCCGCACTCGACTCTGCGCGAGGCGGGCCTGTCGGCGCGCAAGGCCGAATACCTGCTGGATCTGGCCGGGCATTTCGACCGTGGCAGCGTGCATGTGCAGCAGTGGGAGCAGATGGAGGACGAGGCCATCATCACCGAGCTGGTGGCCATTCGCGGCATCGGCCGCTGGACGGCGGAGATGTTCCTCATCTTCCACCTCCTGCGGCCCAATGTGCTGCCGTTGGACGATGTCGGCCTCCTGCGCGGCATCAGTCTCAGCTACTTCAGTGGGGAGCCCGTGTCGCGGGCGGAAGCGCGTGAGGTGGGCGAAGCCTGGGCGCCGTATCGCTCGGTGGCCACTTGGTATATTTGGCGCAGCCTCGACCCGCTGCCCGTGGAGTACTGAGCGGGCCGGTACGCCCCGCCGGTGCGCACACAGCGGCCGAGCCCGACCCGCGGCATCTGATCTGTCGTGGGCCGCAGTCTGGATGGAGTACCGCCGATGAGCAAACGCCACTTCCTGGAGTTCGAGCAGCCGATCGCCGAGCTCGAGTCCAAGATCGACGAGTTGCGCTTCGTGCAGAACGAATCCGCGGTCGACATCTCTGACGAGATCGAGCGCCTGTCCAAGAAGAGCCAGCAGCTCACGAAGGACGTCTACGCCAACCTGAGTCCCTGGCAGGTCACGCAGATCGCGCGCCACCCCCAGCGGCCCTACACGCTGTACTACGTCAACGAGATCTTCACCGACTTCCAGGAGATGCACGGCGACCGGCATTTCGGCGACGACCTCTCCATCGTCGGCGGCCTGGCACGCTTCAACGGCCAGGCCTGCATGGTGATCGGGCACCAGAAGGGACGCGACACCAAGGAGCGTACGGCGCGCAACTTCGGCATGTCGCGCCCGGAGGGCTACCGCAAGGCCTTGCGCCTGATGCAGCTGGCGGAGAAGTTCGGTCTTCCGGTGTTCACCTTCGTCGACACCCCTGGGGCCTATCCGGGCATTGGCGCCGAGGAGCGCGGGCAATCCGAAGCGATCGGGCGCAACATCTTCGAGATGGCGCAGCTCGAGGTGCCCATCATCTGCACCATCATCGGCGAAGGCGGGTCCGG
>JADZCL010000252.1 GCA_020851615.1 Rubrivivax sp. | reverse complement strand
GCTCGCGCGCACGCTCGATGCGGTCGTCGAGGACTGCGTCAACGGCGTCGGGGTCGACCTGAACACGGCGTCGGCGCCACTGCTGGCGCGCGTGTCAGGCGTGTCCGCGACGGTGGCCGCGGCCATCGTGGGCTGGCGCGACACGCATGGGGCCTTCGCCAATCGGCAGCAGTTGCTGCAGGTCAGCGGCCTGGGCCCGCGCAGCTTCGAGCAGGCGGCGGGCTTCCTGCGCATCCGGGGTGGTGACAACGCGCTGGACCAGACCGGTGTCCATCCCGAGAGCTATGGCGTGGTTGCCCGGCTGCTGGCCGCCACGCAGCGTCCGATCGAGGCGGTGCTGGGCCGCACCGAGCTGTTGCGCGGCCTGCGTGCCGAGACCTTCGCCGATGAACGCTGCGGGGTCGTGACGGTGCGGGACATCCTGGCCGAACTCGAGAAGCCCGGGCGCGACCCGCGGCCGGATTTCGTCGTCGCGCGCTTCAACGACGGCGTCAACGACATCAAGGACCTGCAGCCGGGCATGCTGTTGCAGGGCACGGTCAGCAACGTCGCGCAGTTCGGTGCCTTCGTCGACCTGGGCGTGCATCAGGATGGGCTGGTGCACGTGAGCCAACTGGCGCACAAGTACGTGGCCGATGCGCGCGAGGTCGTCCGGACCGGACAGATCGTCAAGGTCCGCGTGCTGGAAGTCGACCTGCAGCGCAAGCGCGTGGCGCTGACGATGAAGCTCGATGCTCCGCCGCCCTCCCGCACCGGCCCGGGCGGCGCCGACAACCGCTACCTGCCGGCCGCGCGCGGCGAGAAGACGCGCGCAACCGTGCAGCCGGCCACGCAAGGCGCGCTGGCGGCCGCCTTTGCGCGCGTCCAGTCCGGTCGCCGCTGACCTACAATCCGACGCTTCCAGTCCCCCACAAGAGCAGGAAAGGCACGACGGGTTATGACACCGCGGACTACGACGCCATCCTTTGCCAAGGCCTGAACCTCGGCCGCGCCGTCACGTCTGCCCAGTCCCCTCACCCGACCTGGAACGAAGCGCGGCTGACCCCCGCGCTTCGCTGCTTTCTGGAGTTGCAAATCATGTCCGTGAACATCTCGCTGCCCGACGGTGCCGTGCGCACGTTCCCGCAGCCCCCCACCATCGCCGAGGTGGCTGCGGCGATCGGCCCGGGCCTGGCCAAGGCGGCGCTGGCCGGCAAGGTCGATGACCGGCTCGTCGACACCGGCCACCGCATCGAGCACGACGCCCGCGTCGCCATCGTCACCGCCAAGGATGCAGACGGCCTGGAGATCCTGCGCCACAGCACCGCCCACCTGCTGGCCTATGCGGTGAAGGAGCTCTTCCCGGACGCGCAGGTGACGATCGGGCCGGTGATCGAGAACGGCTTCTTCTACGACTTCGCCTACAAGCGCCCCTTCACGCCCGAGGACCTGGCCGCCATCGAGCAGCGCATGGGGGAGCTGGCCAGGAAGGACGAGCCGGTCCAGCGCCGCGTGCTGCCGCGCGACGAGGCCGTGGCCTACTTCAAGGGACTGGGCGAGCACTACAAGGCCGAGATCATCGGCAGCATCCCCGCCAACGAGGACGTGAGCCTGTACCGTGAAGGCCGCTTCGAGGACCTCTGCCGCGGCCCGCACGTGCCCAGCACGGGGCGGCTGCAGCACTTCAAGCTGATGAAGGTGGCCGGCGCCTACTGGCGCGGCGACCACCGCAACGAGATGCTGCAGCGCATCTACGGCACGGCCTGGGCCACCAAGGACGAGCTGCAGAAGTACCTCACGATGCTCGAGGAGGCCGAGAAGCGCGACCACCGCAGGCTTGGCCGCGAGCTGGACCTCTTTCACATGGACGAGCACAGCCCCGGCACCGTGTTCTGGCACCCCAGGGGCTGGACGATCTGGCAGGAGGTCGAGCAGTACATGCGCGCGGTTTACCGCGACAACGGCTACCTCGAGGTCAAGGGCCCGCAGATCCTCGACAAGGCGCTGTGGGAACTGACCGGGCATTGGCAGAAGTACCGCGAGAACATGTTCACGACCGAGTCGGAGAAGCGCGACTATGCGCTGAAGCCGATGAACTGCCCGGGCCACATCCTGATCTTCAAGCAGGGCATCAAGAGCTATCGCGACCTGCCGCTGCGCTATGGCGAGTTTGGCCAGTGCCACCGCAACGAGCCCACCGGCGGCCTGCACGGCATCATGCGCGTGCGCGGCTTCACGCAGGACGATGGGCACATCTTCTGCACCGAGGACATGATCCTCGACGAGTGCGTGGCCTACACGGCCCTGCTGCAGCGCGTCTACGCCGACTTCGGGTTCAAGGACATCATCTACAAGGTTGCCACCCGCCCCGAGGCGCGCATCGGCAGCGACGAGAGCTGGGACAAGGCCGAAGCCGCACTGATGGAGAGCCTGCGCCGCGCCGGCTGCGCCTTCGAGATCTCGCCCGGAGACGGCGCCTTCTACGGCCCGAAGATCGAGTACACGCTCAAGGACGCCATCGGCCGCCAGTGGCAGTGCGGAACGATGCAGGTCGACTTCAGCATGCCCGAGCGCCTTGGCGCCGAGTACGTGGCCGACGACTCGTCGCGCCGCCACCCCGTGATGCTGCACCGGGCGATCGTGGGCAGCCTCGAGCGCTTCATCGGGATCCTGATCGAGCAGCACTCGGGGGCCCTGCCGGCCTGGCTTGCGCCGGTGCAGGCGGTCGTCGCCAGCATCACCGACGCCCATGCCGAATATGCCCGAAGCGTGGTCAAAACGTTGCAAAAACAAGGGTTTAGGGCGCAGCTTGATTTACGCAACGAGAAGATCACCTATAAAATCCGCGAGCATTCCCTGCAGAAGGTCCCGTTCATCCTCGTCGTGGGCGACAAGGAGAAGGCAGACGGGGCCGTTGCCGTGCGCGCGCGGGGCAATCAGGATCTGGGTGTGATGCCGCTGGCCGACTTCAGCGCGAAGCTCGCCGGCGACATCGCCCGCAAGGCCTGAGCACCCGTCTCTCGCAAGCAAGTCTGATCATTTCGTGCCCCGGCCGCCTTCGGGGTGCATAAAGGAGTCGCAACCATCGCTACCTTCATGGACCGCCGCATTCCCAACGCGGAGCGCAAGCACAAGCTCAACCGCGAGATCATGGCGCCGCAGGTGCGCCTGAACGGGGTCGAGAATGAGCCGCTGGGCATCGTGGGCTTGCAGGATGCCTTGCGCATGGCGGGCGAACTGGACGTGGACCTGGTCGAAATCGCAGCCACCGCCGATCCCCCGGTGTGCCGGCTGATGGACTACGGCAAGTTCAAGTACCAGGAGCAGAAGAAGGCAGCCGAGGCCAAGGCCAAGCAGAAGGTCATCGAAGTCAAGGAAGTGAAGTTCCGCCCCGGCACCGACGAAGGCGACTACGCGATCAAGATGCGCAACCTGCGTCGCTTCATCGGCGAGGACGGCGACAAGGGCAAGGTCACGCTTCGCTTTCGCGGTCGTGAGATCACCCATCAGGACATCGGCATGCGGCTGCTCGAGCGCATCCGCGATGAACTGGCCGACGTCTCGGTGGTCGAGCACATGCCCAAGCTCGAGGGGCGCCAGATGATCATGGTGCTGGCGCCCAGGAAGAAGTAGCAGTACGCAACAGACGAGATTCGTGCCCTGCGGCCGCCTGCGGCGGCAGGGCACGAGAAGAAGCCGCTGCAGGCTGACAAGTCCTCCGAAGTCCGGTAGGCGCCTGCAGGGGTCACCTAGAAGGAGCAGCAATGCCCAAGATGAAGACCAAGAGCGGAGCAAAGAAGCGCTTCCGCGTGCGTCCGGGTGGGACCGTCAAGCGCGGTCAGGCGTTCAAGCGCCACATCCTCACGAAGAAGAGCACGACCCGCAAGCGTCAGCTGCGGGGCGTGGCCAACGTGCACGAGACCAACATGGGGCACATCGCCGCGATGCTGCCCTTTGCCGGCCTCTGATCCTTCTCGGCACGCACAAGGAGAACCGAAATGCCTCGCGTCAAACGTGGCGTCACCGCGCACGCCCGCCACAAGAAGATCCTGAAGCTCGCCAAGGGCTACCGTGGTCGCCGCAAGAACGTCTTCCGCATCGCCAAGCAGGCGGTGATGAAGGCCGGGCAGTACGCCTACCGTGACCGCCGCACCCGCAAGCGGGTGTTCCGCCAGCTCTGGATCGCGCGCATCAATGCAGCCAGCCGGGAGCTCGGCGTCACCTACAGCAAGTTCATGGCCGGCCTGAAGAAGGCGCAGATCGACATCGACCGCAAGGTCCTCGCCGATCTGGCCGTCAACGACCCGGCCGCCTTCGGCAGCATCGTCGCCAAGGTGAAGGCCCAGCTCGCCTGACGCAAGGGCGGCGGCTGCACGCGCCGCCCATCGTCAGCTCTTGAAGGCCGTCACGCGTGGACGGCCTTTTTTCATTTCCGTCGACTCATGAACGATCTGGATCAAATGGCCCGCCAGGCGCAGGCCGACTTCCAGGCTGCGCCCACGCCGGCCGAACTCGAGAACGCCAAGGCACGCTTCCTGGGCAAGAGCGGTCGCGTCACCGAACTGCTCAAGGGCCTGGCCAGCCTGCCGGCAGAGCAGAAGAAGCTGCGCGGCGCCGACATCAACCAGCTGAAGGCACGCATCGAGGCGGCGCTGCAGGCCCGGCGTGAACAGCTCGCGGACGCTGAACTGCAGGCCCAGCTGCGCGCGGAGGCACTGGACGTCACCTTGCCCGGCCGCTGGCGGGGCATGGGCGGGCTGCATCCGGTGAGCCGCACCATCGAACGCATCGAGGCCATCTTCGCGTCGATGGGCTTCGACGTCGCCGACGGACCCGAGATCGAGACCGACTGGATGAACTTCACGGCGCTCAACAGCCCGAAGAACCATCCGGCGCGCTCGATGCAGGACACCTTCTACGTCGACCTGCAGGACAGCGAAGGTGCCTGGCTGAACCTGCGCACGCACACCAGTCCGATGCAGGTCCGCTACGCGCTGGCGCACGCCGAGAAGTACAAGGGCGTGGAGCCCATGCCCGAGATCCGCGTCATCGCGCCGGGCCGCACCTACCGCGTCGACAGCGACGCCACGCATTCGCCGATGTTCCACCAGTGCGAAGGCCTGTGGATCGGCACCGACGTGAGCTTCAAGGACTTGAAGGCCGTGTTCGCCGACTTCGTGCGCCGCTTCTTCGAGACCGACGATTTCGACGTGCGCTTCCGGCCCTCGTTCTTCCCGTTCACCGAGCCTTCGGCCGAGATCGACATCGCCTTTCGCAGCGGGCCGCTGGCCGGCCGCTGGCTCGAGGTGGCTGGTTCCGGCCAGGTTCATCCGGCCGTCGTGCGCAACTTCGGCCTGGACCCGGAGGTCCACATCGGCTTTGCCTTCGGCATGGGGCCCGATCGCCTGACCATGCTGCGCTACGGCATCGACGACATGCGCCTGCTGTTCGAGGGCGACCTGCGCTTCCTGGCGCAATTCCGCTGAAACCCTGTCCGTCCCGAGAGTCCCCCATGCAATTCCCCGAGTCCTGGTTGCGCGAGTTCTGCAACCCTGCGCTGTCCACTCAGGAACTGGCCGACCTGCTCACGATGTCCGGCATGGAGGTGGAGGAGCTGCGCCCGGTTGCGCCGCCCTTCAGCGGCATCGTCGTGGCCGAGATCCTGACCGCCGAGCCGCACCCGCAGGCCGATCGGCTGCGGGTGTGCACGGTCGATGCCGGCGTGGCGGCTGCGGCAGGCCCGCTGCAGATCGTCTGCGGCGCGCCCAACGCACGCGCAGGCATCCGCGTGCCGTTGGCCCTGGTCGGCGCTGAGCTGCCGCCCGCGGCAGACGGCACGCGAATGAAGATTGGCGTGGGCATGCTGCGCGGCGTCGAGAGCCGCGGCATGCTGTGTTCGGCGCGTGAACTGGGCCTGGCCGAGGACCACGCCGGGCTGCTCGAGCTGGCCGCCGATGCCCCGATCGGCACCGAACTGCGCCAGCATCTGCAACTGGACGACACACTGTTCACGCTCAAGCTCACACCCAACCTGGGCCACGTGCTGAGCGTGTTCGGAGTCGCGCGCGAAGTTGCAGCCTTGACCGGCGCGCAGCTGAATCAGCCCCGCATCACGCCAGTGGCACCCCAGCATGCGCAGAAGCTGCCGGTGCAGGTGGAGGCCGCTGACCTCTGTGGTCGCTTCTCCGGCCGCGTCGTGCGCGGCGTGGACACCCGGGCGCCGACGCCGCCTTGGATGGTCCAGCGCCTGGCGCGCTGCGGGCAGCGCAGCGTCAGTGCGCTGGTGGACATCTCCAACTACGTGCTCTTCGAGTACGGCCGGCCGACACACATCTTCGATCTCGACAAGATCCACGACCGGCTCATCGTGCGCTGGGGGCGGGCAGGCGAGACGCTCGAACTGCTCAACGGCAACACGATTGCCTTGGACGAGCAGGTCGGCGTGATCGC
>JADZCL010000251.1 GCA_020851615.1 Rubrivivax sp. | reverse complement strand
TGGCGGGCATCCTCGCCTTCGTGGCCTGGAACATGGGCGAATGGCGCGAGTTCGTGCGCCTGAAGAAGTTCAGCCTGCAGTACCGCGCGATCCTGGTGGGGACCTTCCTGCTGACGGTGATCTTCGACCTCACGGTGGCCGTCGAGGTCGGCCTGTTGCTGGCCTGCGCCTTCTTCATCCACCGGATGAGCACGCTCTTTCGCGTGCATGCACTGCCCGGCAACGGCTTGCCCGCGGGGGTGCAGGCCTTCGAGCTGTTCGGGCCGCTCTTCTTCGGCGCGGTCGGCAAGATCGAGCAGCTGCAGGCCCAGATCCAGCCCGGCACGCGCGCGGTGGTGCTGGACATGCACCGGCTGATCTCGATCGACACCTCGGGCCTGGACGCGCTGCAGGAGCTGCACCGCACGCTGGAGCGCCAGGGCGTGGCCCTGGTGCTGGCCAACGTCAACGAGCAGCCCTTGTCGCTGATCCGCCGCTCGGGTTTCGAGGACAAGCTGGGCGCCGAGCAGATCGTGCCGACGATGGCCGCGGCGTTTGACGAAGCAGGCGACGCAGGCGACGCCGGCGACGCGGCAGCGCCGTCACGCTGAGCACTCCCGTTCAGCGGCGCAGCGCGCAGCGCATCACGCGCTGCACCCGCTGCACCCGGTTGCCGGCCCGCGAACGATCATTCCATCCCGGCATAGACCCCCGCATTGCGCTCCGGGTAGCTCTCATACACGTGCTCGAACAGCGCCGAGCACTTCTGCGCAAACAGCGGCCGATCGTAGGCCGCCGGCAGCGTGTCGAGTGAGTCTTCGATCGCAAGCTTCAGTCTTGATCGTGCCGCAGCCTTCTGCCGCCAGTTGAGCACCAGCAGCTCCTCGAGCCGTGAGAGCAGCGCCTTCGCGACCTTCTTCACCTCGTCGCGCTCGGCGGTGGTCAGCTGCGGGGCGGGTCGCGTCAGGATGTCGAAGATCACCAGCTCTTCTTCGCTCAGGTTTTCGCGCACGTGGCGCGCCTGCTCCGCGTCGAGGCTGTTCGAGAGCTTCAGCAGCTCCTCGAAGAGCTGCTCGATGTTGCGGCTGCCGTTGTTGTAGCTCTCGATCAGCGCCTCGAACTTCTCCGCGAAGTCGGCTCGGGTACGGTTCAGGCGCACGAGCTTTTCGAGCCTGGCGGCGATGGCCGTCTTCAGGGCCTCCAGGTCGGTGTTCTTGTGCCTGGACTCCTTGAACCGCTCGGCCAGCGCCTCGAAGTTGATCTTCGAGAGGTCGATGGGCGGCGGGCCGCCCTCGCGGACCTGCGTGCCCGTGATCGAGCCGTCGAGCAGCTCCCCGATCTGCTTCAGGACCGCGGCGATGTCCGGCGGATCGGGGCTCTGCATGGCGCGGATCGCGGCGGCCAGCGTGGCAATGCCGGCCACACGCGCCGAGAACCCGATCGCCGCCGGGTCGGGTTTGACCGCGCCATACAGCGTGCCCACGAGCTTTTCGTGGCCGAGGAATTCGCGCCGCACGGCGTCGGGGCCGATCAGCGCGTTGATGGCGTTCTCGATGGTGGCCAGCCGCTGCATGCCGCCCGGTGGCAGCGCCTCCAGTGCCGGCAGGTCGACGCCGTGAGCCGCGCAGAAGGCCGTGGCCGCCGCGATGGCCTCGCGCAGCGCCGCGACGAGCTGCGCCTTGTCCTGGACCGGGTTCGCGCCGCCCTTGCCGGCCCCGTAGATCGCCAGCGCCTTCTCCAGCGAGGCGAACACGTTCGCATAGTCCACGATGACGCCGCTGTGCTTGCCGGGGAACACGCGGTTGGCCCGCGCGATGGTCTGCATCAGCGTGTGGTTGCGCATGGGCTTGTCGAGATAGACCGTCGAGCAGCTCGGCGCATCGAAGCCGGTCAGCCACATGGCGCAGACGAACACCAGCCGCAGCGGGTCGGCCGTGTCCTTGAACCGCTCGTCGAGGCCGGGCTGCGATTCGTTCATGCGTTTGCGGTGCGGCGCGATGTCGAGGCCGAGCTTCTTCATCTGCTCGATCTCGTTCTGCCCCGGCGAGACGATCACCGCCATGTCGGTGCTGGTCAGCACCGCAAGCCGCGCCTGCAGCTCCGCCCGGCGCGCATCGCGCCGCGCCTGCTCCGGCGTCATGCCGGCACCGGGCTGATAGCTCAGCTTACCCAGTTCCTCTTCCACCCGCGCCGTCTCCGCAGCCCACAGCGTCTTCACCTTGTCGTGCATCTTGAGCGCCGTGGCCTTGTCGATGGATACCACCATCGCCTTGCCGACGAACCCGCGCCCGAGGAAATGCCGCACGATGTCGGCCGCCACCGTCTCCAGCCGGTCGTCGCGGGTGATCAGGTGGTATTGGCGACCCAGCACCTGCTCGAGCTTCTCCTCCTGCCCGGCATCGAGCCCCGCACCCTCGATCAGCTCGTAGATGTCGTCGTTGAGGTCCGGGTTGACCAGTTGCAGCTCGGGCGTGCGGTTCTCGTAGAACAGCGGCACCGTCGCGCCGTCCTCCACCGATTGCTGGAAGTCGTAGATCGACACGTAGTCGCCGAACACCTCGCGCGTGCGTTCCTCGCCCGCGATCAGCGGCGTGCCGGTGAAGGCGAGGAACATCGCCCTGGGCAGCGCGGCGCGCATGTTGAGCGCCAGCGTGTCGTACTGGCTGCGGTGCGCCTCGTCGGTCAGCACGATCACATCCGCGCGCTCGGTGAGCATCTCCGGCGTCTGGAACTTGTGCACCAGGGTGAAGACGTAGCGGTGGTTGCCACGCAGCAGTTCGCGCAAGTGCGCGCCGCTGGCGGCATGGCACTGCTCGCCCTCGGCCTCGCTCACCGCGCCCACGCTCTTGAAGGTCTTGGCGATCTGCTCGTCCAGCTCCACCCGGTCGGTGACGACCACGAAGGTCCAGTTGCCGATAAGCTTGCGCAGCACCTTCTGCGCGAAGAACACCATCGAAAAACTCTTGCCGCTGCCCTGCGTCTGCCAAAACACGCCGCCGCGCCCGTGGCCGAGCTTGCGCGCTTCCCGCATCGAGGCGATCGCGTTGTTCACGCCGAGGAACTGGTGGTTCTGGCCCAGCACCTTCACCAGCCCGGCCTTGTGTTCGGAGAACAGCGTGAAGTTCTCCGTGAGATCGAGCAGGCGGGTGCGCTCACAGGCGCCGCGCAGCATCACCTCCAGCGACACGCGGTGCGGCTCGTCCTCGCGCGCTATGCGCTTCCACTCGAAGAAGCGCTCCCAGTCGGCGGTGAGCGAGCCGACGCGGCTGTCGGTGCCGTTGCTGGCAATCAGCAGCGCGTTGAACCAGAACAGTTGCGGGACCTGGCTCTTGTAATGCGTCAGGTTCTCGTCGAAGGCCGCGCGCGCCGGCACGCCGGGCTTCTTCAGCTCGATCACCACCCAGGGCAGGCCGTTGACGAAACCCACGAGGTCGGGCCGGCAGGTGTAGAGGCTGCCCACCACGCTGAACTGGCTCACCAGCAGGAAGTCGTTCTGCTCCGGCTGCGCCCAGTCCACCACGCGCAGGCGCTCGGTCCGCTGTCCACCATCACGCCCGCCATGGTCGCGGTCGGGGACGGGCACCGGGATGCCATCCTTGAGCAGCCGGTAGACCTCGCGGTTGGCGGCCGCAAGGCTCATGGCCGAGCGGTCGCGGGCCAGTTCGTCGAGGGCGGCCTGGATCGCCTCGGGCGGCAGGCCGGGGTTGAGTGTAACGAGCGCGGCGCGCAGGCGGTCCACCAGCACCACTTCGCCTTTGGTTTCGCGGCCCAGCGTACCGCCAGGGCCAAAGGTCTCCTCCAGCGCCGACACCGTCTGCCAGCCAAGCGCAGCGAACAGCCCGATGGCGGGCTGTTCGACGAGTTGGTCTTCGGTGAAGGCATGGGGGCTCATGCCTCATCTTCTCCCGCTTCATCCGCCAAGGCTTGCTCGATCTGCTCGATGCTCGGCAGGCTGGTTTGCAGTTCGGCGGGCAAGGATTCGACCAGACGGTACTCGGCGATGCCCATGGGCTGCGCCTTGTCGCTCAGGGCGTACTCGGCAACAACCTTGTTCTTGGTCTTGCACAACAACAGCCCGATGGTGGGGTTGTCATGTTCGCCTTTCTTGTCCCGGTCGATGGCGGTCAGGTAGAAGCCGAGTTGGCCCAGGTGTTCTGGCTTGAAGGCACCAGCCTTGAGTTCGATCACCACGTAGCAGCGAAGCTTCAGGTGGTAGAAAAGCAGGTCGATGAAAAATTCGTCGCCGCCCACTGTGAGCAGTACCTGCCGCCCGACATAGGCGAAGCCCGCACCCAGCTCCAGCAGAAACGCGGTCACATGCTTGACCAGCGCGTGTTCGATCTCGCGTTCTCGCGCCTCTTCGGTCAGACCGAGGAAGTCGAAACGGTAAGGGTCTTTCAAAGATTCGCTGGCCAGATCCGATTGGGGCTTGGGCAGCGAAACCGGGAAGTTCGTGACGGCCTGCCCTTGGCGCGCCAGCAGACGGGTTTCGATCTGCATCACCAGCACATTGCGCGACCAGTTGTGCTCGATGGCTTTGGCCGCGTACCAGCGGCGTTCATCGGCGGTCCCCAGCTTGTCCAGCAGTGCGAGCTGGTGGTACCAGGGCAATTGTGCAAGCACCTCTTGCACAAATGGCTCATCCGGCCAGGCCTCGGCAAAGGCACGCATGTATTTGAGGTTGCGCGGCGAAAACCCCTTCATGTCGGGGAATGCATTGCGCAAGTCCTGCGCCAGCCGCTCGATCACCTTGGCACCCCATCCCTCGCGATTCTGGCGGTCCAGAATGTCGTGCCCAATCTGCCAGTAGAGCAGCACCAGCTCGCGGTTGACCGCCAGAGTCGCCCGCTGCTGGGCGCTGTGGATGCGGGCTTTCAGATCGGCCAGCCAGGCGGCGTAGTCAGCGGGCAGCGGGACGATGTCAGGCATGGTCAAGCGCCTCCAGCTTGGCTACCTGGCGCAGATTTGTGCCACAAAAGGCTTTTTCCCGCGCCGACACCGTCTGCCAGCCAAGCGCAGCGAACAGCCCGATCGCGGGATGCTCGACGAGCGGGGCTTCGCTGTAGGCGTGGGGGCTCATGGCAACGCCTTGACGATGGGCCGCAGCACCTTGTCCATGACGACCAGCCGCTGTTCCAGCCAAGCGAGGTACTCGTCCCAGCGGCCTTCGTCCTCGATGGAAGCATCCGGCAGCCAGGTGGCAATGCGGCAAGCCTTGGCGTCGGGCAATTCTTGCCAGTCGAGTTCGAAACCGAGCTGTTGCTCGATGGTCTGGCGCTGTTCGATGAGTCGAGCAAATCGAGCTTTGGCCTCCTCGCCTGGCATCCACAGCTCCACCCCCAACCGCGCATCGCGGGTGTTCGCCGTGATATTGAGCCCAAAGCCGGAGCGGCCAATCGAGTTGTTCAGCCAATGCTGCGGGCGCGGCTTCTGCGGCCGGATTTCAGGCGCCTTCTCTGCCAGTCGCGCGATCAGTGCCGTCCAGAATTTAAGCTGCAGTTGCTTGGTGGGCGACGCCGACGCGGCGGCCCGGGCTTGTTCGCGGCCGGTCTTGGCCCAATCGTCAGGCTTGACCACAACTTCGAACTTGGGAGCCAGCGGAGAATTTCCGATTCGCCACAACTCAACCTGCACGCCGAAGAAGCTCAAATCGTCGGTCGTGTTCTCATTCAGGAAGCGCAGCGCCGCTACATGTTCAGGGCGAAACGA
>JADZCL010000250.1 GCA_020851615.1 Rubrivivax sp. | reverse complement strand
TGAAGCTGGCGATGCCCGTCTCGCGCAGTCGCCGCGCCAGGCGGCTGTAGACCATCGCCTGCTTGCCCGCGTGCAGGCTGATTCCCGCCCGCTGATGGATCAGGCTGCGGATGCGCTCGAAGTCGCCCGTGGTGAGTGTGAACTCGGGCTCGGCGAGGTCGTTTGGGGCAGCAGTGGGCGGGCTCATGGGCGGCGGGCGAGACGGGCCCGGTGCGCGTAGCCGGGCCGCAAGGAAGGTGCCTGCGCAGTCTGCCTTTGCCTGACAGTGGCAAGGGGCGGAATTGGGACCCTCAGGCGGCCCAGTTCCACCCGGCGGCCGCAGGGGCGACTGCTAGACTGCGCTCATTTCTTCCGGAGCGAGCGCCTCGCGCCCATTCGTGCCCAAGCCCCGCGCCAAGCCCACGCCCGCCTGCCCGCCGCTGCAGCTGGAGCAGGCGCTGCAGTTGCTGGAGCAGTCGGGGCGGCCCCCGCCGGCAGGTGATTCGGGCTCGGCGCAGTGGCTGCAGGGCCTGGTCGACGCCCTCGTCGATCTCTCCAGCCGAGATGCGCTCACGGGCTTGTCCAATCGCCGCAGCTTCGAACTGGCGCTGGCGCGCGAAGTCGATCGGGTGGCGCGCAGCGGCGAGCCCGCGCTCCTGTTGATGCTGGACGTCGATCACTTCAAGCGCGTCAACGACCGCTTCGGCCACGCCGCCGGCGACCAGGTGCTGCGCACCGTGGCCACGGCGCTGGCCGACAGCGTGCGCCCGATGGACCTGGTGGCGCGCGTGGGCGGCGAGGAGTTCGCGATCATCCTGCCCAACTGCCCGGCCCCATTCGGTGCCGCAGTGGCTGAGCGGGTGCGCCGCCGCGTCGAGCTCACCCCGGTGATGGCCGGGCCCACAGGGGCGGCAATCGATGTCACGATCAGCATCGGCGGCGCGTTTGCGCCACAGTGGGTGCGCTCGACGCCCTCGCTGTGGATCGAGCGCGCCGACCAGCAGCTCTACCGCGCCAAGGCGCTGGGCCGCAACCTCGTGCAGCTCGAGGCCAGCGCGGTCTCGCTGGTCAGCGCCGAGGAACGCCAGGCCTTGTTCGACACCCATACAGGCTCCGAGGATCACGATGACTGAGGCGCCCGGGCGGCGAACGCGCATCATGGCCGTCACCAGCGGCAAGGGGGGCGTGGGCAAGACCTTCGTCAGCGCCAACCTGGCCGCGGCGCTGACGCGCCTGGGCGAGCGCGTCCTCGTGCTCGACGCCGACCTGGGGCTGGCCAACCTGGACGTGGCGCTCAACCTCTTCCCCAAGATCACGCTGCACGACGTGCTCACCGGGCGGCAGCCGCTGGCCGAAGCCATCCTGCCGGCACCCGGGGGATTCTCGGTGCTGCTGGCCGGCTCGGGTATGGTCGAGTACTCGCGCATGACGCCCGAAGTGCGCGACCAGCTGCAGCAGATCATTACCGAGGTGGCGCCGCGCTACGACCGCGTGCTGCTGGACACGGGAGCGGGTATCTCGGACGTCGTGCTCTACACGGTGTCGCTGGCTGACGAGGTGCTGATCGTGGCCACCCCCGAGCCGACTTCGATCACCGACGCCTACGCCACGGTCAAGGTGCTGGCGACGACGCAGCGCCGGCGCGAGGTCCGCCTGCTCGTCAACCAGGTGCGTCGCCCGGGCGAAGGCCGCAGCGTCCATGCCCAACTGCAGCAGGTGCTGGACCGCTTCGTCGCGCCGGTGATCGAGGGTGGCCTGCGGCTGCAGCTGCTGGGCGAATTGCCCGCCGATGCGGCTGTGCGCGAGGCGGTGCAGCGCCGCGAACTCCTGCTGCAGGCGCTGCCCGGCGCCCCCGCCGCGCAGGCCATGATGGCGGTGGCCACGCGGCTGCTGGACGGGGCCTAGGCCCAGCGGACGCAACGGCGCCGCGCGCTGCGGCCACCCATCGTCGGGGAAGCCCTTGTGGCCGCGCCCGCGGCCTTTGCTAGGCTAGCCTTGCGGCCGCGCCCGCCTTGCGCGCCCGCAGGAGACCTGCCGATGTCGTTCGATTTCATCCCCGAAGCCACCCGTGCCGCCGGCCTGGGCGCACTGATGAAGGGTGCTGGCGCGCTCACCCGGGTGCTGCCCATCCCGCAGCCGACGCTGCTGGTGGGCGCGGGTTCGAGCCGGCGGCTCGGGCAGGCGGTGGCCGCCTTCGGGCATGCCAGGGTGCTGGTCGTCACCGATCGCGTGATCGTGGGCCTGGGGTTGCTGCAGGGGCTGCTCGAGGCGCTGAGCGAGGGCGGCACCGCGTACGCGCTCTTCGACGAGATCACCCCCGATGCGCCGATCCCGCTCATCGAGCGCGGCATCGCCGCCTTTCGCGAGCATGGCTGTGATGCCCTGGTGGCCGTGGGCGGCGGCAGCGCGATCGATTCCGCCAAGGCCATCGCGGTGGCCATCGCCAACCCGGGGCGCCCGCTGCGCGCGCTGGCCGGCTACTACAAGGGCCTGCGCAGCCCGCTGCCGGTCTACGCCGTGCCCACCACCGCCGGTACCGGCTCCGAGGTGACCGTTGCGGCGGTCGTCGCGGACCCCGAGCGCAGCAGCAAGCTGGTGATCATCGACACCCGCCTGGTGCCGCGCATGGCCGCGCTCGACCCCGAGCTGATGGCAGGCCTGCCGCCGCACATCACCGCGGCCACGGGGATCGACGCGCTCACGCACGCGGTTGAGTCCTTCATCGGCACCTGGGCGTCGCCGACCACCGACGCGCTGGCGCTGGCTGCGGTGGGCATGATCTTCGAGCACCTGCGCACCGCCTGCCATGACGGCAGCAACCTGCAGGCGCGCGAGCAGATGGCGCTGGCCAGCACCTGGGCCGGCATGGCCTTCACGCGTGCCAACGTGGGTTACGTGCATGCCATTGCCCACCAGTTCGGTGGCCTCTACCACACGCCGCACGGCCTGGCCAACGCGATCATGCTGCCGCACGTGCTGCGGTTTTCGGCGCCCGCCGTGGGTGCCCGGCTGGCCCGCCTGGCCGTGCGCGCGCGGCTCGGGCGTGCGGACGAAGGCGAGCGCGTGCTGGCGCAGCGGTTCATCGAGGGCGTCTGCGCGCTCGAAGCCGACATCGGCATCCCGGTCACGCTGGCGGCATTGCGCGAGGAGGACATCCCGGCACTGGCACGTGCTGCCCTGCACGAGGCGC
>JADZCL010000249.1 GCA_020851615.1 Rubrivivax sp. | reverse complement strand
TTCGCGATCATCACCGAGACGGTGTTCCAGTGGCCGGGCATGGGCTTCCTCTTCATCCAGGCCGTGCAGTTCGCCGACATTCCGGTGATGGCGGCCTACCTGTGCCTGATCTCGCTCATCTTCGTGGTCATCAACCTCGTCGTCGACCTGCTGTACTTTGCCGTCGACCCGCGCCTGCGTGCCGAGCGCGCCGGGCACTGAATCCAGCCACCATGTCGACATCCCCATCGAACGATCTTGCCGCTGCCGAGCCGGGCGCGCTGGCGCGCTTCTTCGCCGGCGACGTCTGGTACAGCTTCAGGCGCTCGCCGGTGGCGATCATCTCCTTCGTGCTGGTGCTGCTGTGCGTGGCGGCGGCGCTGCTTGCGCCCTGGCTGGCGCCACACGACCCCTTCGACCTCGCCACGCTGGACCTCTCCGATGCGCGGCTGCCGCCGAGTTGGCTGGCCGAGGGCAACCCCAAGTACCTGCTGGGCACGGACGATCAGGGTCGCGACATCCTCTCGGCACTGATGTACGGCACGCGCATCTCGCTTTTCGTCGCGCTGGCGGCGGTGCTGTTGAGCGTGGTCGCGGGGGTGGCCCTGGGCCTGCTGTCGGGTTTCATCGGCGGGCGCGTGGACGGTTTCATCATGCGCGTGTGCGACGTCATGCTGTCCTTCCCCGCCATCCTGGTGGCCCTGCTGATCGACGGCGTCGGGCGTGCGGTGTTCCCCAACGCGCACGAGACGCTGGCCTTTGCCGTGCTGATCCTGGCGATCGCGCTCACCGGCTGGGTCAAGTACGCGCGCACGGTGCGCGGCTCGACGATGGTCGAGCGGCAGAAGGAATACGTGCAGGCGGCGCGCGTGATCGGCGTGGGCAGCGGGCGCATCATGCGCCGCCACGTGCTCCCCAACGTGCTCGGTCCGGTGCTGGTGCTGGCGACCATCGATGTGGCGCAGGCCGTCATCATCGAGGCGACACTCTCCTTCCTGGGCGTGGGCGTGCCGCCGACGAGCCCGAGCCTGGGCACGCTGATCCGTGTCGGCAACGACTTCCTCTTCAGCGGCGAGTGGTGGATCACCGTCTGGCCCGGCCTCATGCTGATGGTCATCGCGCTGTCGGTCAACCTGCTGGGCGACTGGCTGCGCGACGCGCTCAATCCCCGCCTGCAATGAAGCCGCTGCTCGAAGTGAAGAACCTGCGGGTCGAGTTCGCGACCCGCCACGGCACGCTGCTGGCGCTGGACGACATCTCCTTCTCGATCGCACCGGGCGAGATCCTGGGTGTGGTCGGCGAGTCGGGGGCGGGCAAGTCGCTTACCGGCGCAGCCATCATCGGGCTGCTCGAGCCGCCGGGCCGCATCGCCGGCGGACAGGTCGTGCTCGATGGCCGGCGCATCGACGACCTCGATGCCGACGCGATGCGCAAGGTGCGCGGCAAGCAGATCGGTGCCGTCTTCCAGGACCCGCTGACCAGCCTGAACCCGCTCTACACGGTCGGCCGCCAGCTTGTCGAGACGATCCGCACGCATCTGCCGCTGGATGCCGCGCAGGCGCGCGAGCGGGCCATCGACCTGCTGCGCCAGACGGGCATCCCGGCGCCCGAGGCACGCATCGACCAGTTCCCGCACCAGTTCAGTGGCGGCATGCGCCAGCGGGTGGTGATCGCGCTGGCGCTGGCGGCGCAGCCGCGCCTGATCGTCGCCGACGAGCCGACGACGGCACTGGACGTCTCGATCCAGGCGCAGATCATCGCGCTGCTCAAGCGCCTGGCGCGCGACAACGGCGCGGCGGTCATGCTCGTCACCCACGACATGGGCGTGATCGCCGAGACCTGCGACCGCGTGGCGGTGATGTACGCCGGCCGCATTGTCGAGCTCGGGCCCGTGCATGACGTCATCCACGTGCCCGCGCATCCCTATTCGCGCGGCCTGATGGGGTCCATCCCGGCGATGGACGAGGATCGCGAGCGGCTGCTGCAAATCGACGGCTCGATGCCGCGCCTGAACGCCATCCCCGCCGGCTGCGCCTTCAACCCGCGCTGCCCGCTGGTCTTCGACCGCTGCCGCCAGGAGCGTCCCGAGCTCATGCCGGCCGGGCAGACGCAGGCGGCATGCTGGCTGCATGCGGTGACGGCGGAGGGTGCGCGATGAGCGTGGGAACGCCGCAGGCTGCGCCGCCGGGTGCGTCGCTGGCGCAGGTGCCGCTGGTGCAGGTGCAGGACCTGGCCAAGGTCTTTGACGTATCGGCCCCGTGGCTGGAGCGCCTGCTCGGGCGCAAGGCGCGGCAGTTCGTGCATGCGGTCGATGGCGTGAGCTTCACGATCACGCGCGGCCGTACGCTGGCGCTGGTGGGCGAATCGGGGTGTGGCAAGAGCACCGTGGCGCGCCTCCTGGTGGGCCTGTACGGCGCCAGCGCGGGCCGCGTGTTCTTCGACGGGCAGGATGCGGCGCAGGTCTGGAAGTCGGGCCAGGCGCAGACGCTGCGCCGGCGCATGCAGATGATCTTCCAGGATCCGTACGCCAGCCTCAACCCCCGCTGGCGCGTGCGGGACATCGTCGCCGAGCCGCTGCGCGAGCACGGCATCCTGAGCGACGCGCAGGCCATGCAGGCGCGCGTAGGTGACCTGCTGCAGCAGGTCGGCCTGGCGCGCGTGGATGCGGGCAAGTTCCCGCATCAGTTCTCCGGCGGGCAGCGCCAGCGCATCTCGATTGCGCGCGCGCTGGCCACGCAGCCCGAGTTCCTGGTCTGCGACGAGCCGACGAGCGCGCTGGACGTCTCGGTGCAGGCGCAGGTGCTCAACATCATGAAGGACCTGCAGCGCGAGCAAGGCCTGACCTACCTCTTCATCAGCCACAACCTGGCGGTGGTGCGCCACGTTGCCGACGAGGTGGGTGTGATGTATCTCGGGCGGCTGGTCGAGCTGGCGCCGAAGAAGGCGCTCTTTGCCACGCCACGCCATCCCTATACGCGCATGTTGCTGGATGCGATTCCCGACATCCACATGACCGGGCGCGCGCGCACGCCGGTGCAGGGCGAGGTGCCCAACCCGCTGGCCCCGCCCGCGGGCTGCGCCTTCCATCCGCGCTGCCCGCACGCCAACAGCCGCTGCAGCGCCGAGCGCCCCGTCCTGGCCGTGCACGGCGATGCGCAGGTGGCCTGCCATGCCGTCGAGGAAGGCCGGATCTGAGCCACCCCTGCGGTAGCAGGCGCGACGAGGCCGGCGCGATCTGACGATCGGGCCGGCCTCGGTCCGGGACTGCCTGCCGGTGCGGCCTCAGCGGCGCGCCGGCCTCAGCGACGCATCACTTGAAGATGATGGTCGAGACGTAGTTGTCGGTGCCCGGCACGCGCTTGCTGAACATGACCGCATCGTCGATCTTGTTCGTGTCCGGATTGGCCCAGCGCATCGTGATCTCGGAGCTGCCCGTGCTCTTGAGCGCGGTGAGGTTCTCCTTCACGAACTCCTTGCCGGCGGCGTCCTTGGCCTGCGCCGTGTTCTTGCCGGCCATCTTGCTGTTGGCCGAATGCGCGAGGATGGTGCCGTCGAGCTGGCCGTAGACGACGTAGACGCCGCCCTGGTGCCAGTTGCCACCGGCGTTGAGCTCGGTGGTGGCGGCGTCCTTGCCCTTGGCCTGGATCATGCTGATCGCCTTGTCCAGCATCGCCTTGGCGTCGGACACCTTGTCGGCGTGGGCGGCCATCGTGGCCAGGGCCAGGGCGGTGGCGGTGATCAGGGTCTTCATCAGCTTCATTCAACCTAAAAACGGCAGTTACCCCGGCGCCACAAGCGCTGGCGGAGGGATAGGCAATCCGATCTGGCCGACGATGCGCTGGCAGATGTAGGCCACCAGCACGCGCCAGCGGTCGAGCTTGGGCAAC
>JADZCL010000248.1 GCA_020851615.1 Rubrivivax sp. | reverse complement strand
GAGGCGAAGCCGAACACGCCCGGCTCCTTCTCGACCAGCTCCTTCACGCCGGCGACGGTCTTGGCGGGGTTGTACTGGTCGTCGAAGGAGTGGAAGACGATCTTGCGGCCGTGGATGCCGCCGGCGTCGTTGACCATCTGGAACAGCATCGCGGTGCCCCGCGCGACGGCACCCCAGGGCGCTGCCGGCCCCGTCTGCGGGCCCCATTCGCCGATGTGGATCTCGGTGTCCGTCACGCCGGTCAACTGCTGTGCCGTGACCGGTTGGACGGCAAGGCACAGCGCCGCGGCGAGGGCGGAGATCTTGCAGAGTCTCTTGAGCATGTCTGGCATCCTTTCCAGAATCAGACCTTCTTCACGTAATGCCGGGCCAGCAGGCCCGACGGCTTGATTGCGAGCATCAACAGGATGGCCGCGAAGGGGACCACGGACTTGAAGGCCGTGGAAACGTAATAGCCAAAGAGGTTCTCGACGATGCCGATGATCGCGCCGCCCAGCGCCGCGCCGGGCAGCGAGGTCATGCCGCCGAGCACCGCAGCGGCAAAGCCCTTCATCATCGGGTCCCACATCATGTAGGGCTCGACCGTGGTCGCCGGGCCGACCAGCAGGCCCGCGATGGCACCGATCACCGCCGCCAGCGCCCAGGCGCCCATCTCGACGCGGCGCACGCGAATGCCCATCAGCCGCGCCACGGCCCGGTTCTGCTGCGTGGCGCGCATCGCCAGGCCCGCCTTGGAATGGCGCAGGAAGAAGAAGAGCGCAGCGATCACCACCGCCGCGATGGCGATCGAGAGCAATTCAAGCTGGCTCATGATCACGCCACCCAGCACGACCGCACCCGCCGGGTCCAGCGGCAGCGGGAAGTCCCGCGGCTCACCGCCCCACTTCCACGACGCGAAGCCGAACACGATCATCTCGATGCCCAGCGTGATGATGATGAGGCCCAGTACCGTGGGTTCCTTGGCGCGCCGCAGGAAGGCGAATTCGGCGAAGGCCCCCAGGCCGGCGGCGAAGACCAGCGCACCCAGCACGGCCACGAACAAGGGCGCACCCGCAGCCAGCAGCAGCGCCAGCCCGACATAGGTGCTCGCCATGGCCATGTCGCCCTGCGCGAAGTTGAGCACTTCGGTGGTGCGGTAGATGATCACCATCGCCAGCGCAAGCAGCGCATAGACGGCACCGGCAGCAATGCCGCTGAACAGCACCTGGGGCAGCGGTCCGAGGAAGGCCATCGGTCAAGTCCTCAGCGCGGATGCGTCAAAGTGGCCAGCTGCGCCAGTAGCGCTTGGAGCGTATCCACAGCCCGTACAGCCCGAGCGGCTCGAACAGCATGATGGCCACCAGGATGGCGCCGTAGACGATGAACTGGATGTTGGCCATGCCGGTTTCCATGAAGTGGCGGCCGAGGAACTGCGCGATGCCCTTGCCGGCCAGCGGAATCTGTTCGAAGTCGGCCAGCTTCAGACCCTTCAGCTTGAGGTTGAGCAGGCTGATCGTCACCGCGCCGAGCACCGGCCCGAGGATGGAGCCGATGCCACCGATCACCACCATCGCCAGGAAGAGGAATGACAGCATCATGTTGAAGGTGGTCGGATCGACCTGTCCGAGGTGGAAGGCGAACAAGCCCCCGGCAAGGCCCGTGAAGAACGCACTCACCGCAAAGGCCAGCGTCTTGTACCAGGTGAGGTCGACGCCGGCACAGGCCGCCGCGACGTCGGAGTCGCGGATGGCGACGAAGGCGCGTCCCACGCGCGTGCGCATCAGATTGCGCACCAGGAGCAGGCTGATACCTGCTGCCAGCATGATCAGCACATAGAGATTCTGCTCGCGGCTGAAGCCCGGGATGAATACCAGTGAAAACGGCGGTACCCCCGGCCCGGTGGCCCCGCCGAATACGGCGGCCTTGGCGAGGATGTTTTCCACGACCAGCCCAAAACCCAGGGTGATGACTGCCAGGTAAGGTCCTTCCAGGCGCAGCGCCGGCAAACCCAGCAGAAACCCGAAAATGGCCGCCAGCAGGGCGCCGGCAAGCCAGGCCAGCGGGATGGGCAGGCCCCATTGCGTCAGCAGGACCGTGGCATAGGCGCCAATCGCGAAGAACCCGGCGTGGCCGAGTGAAATCTGCCCCGTATAGCCCACCAGCACGTTCAGCCCGACGGCCACGATGACGTTGATCGCGATGTAGCCCAGGACGTAGAGCAGGTAATTCCCGAGCCACCATGGTGCGGCGGCGAGCGCGAGGATGCATGCCGCCAGCCAAATCCCAAACGGCAGGGTATTGAAAAGCCGCAGGTCCTTGTAATAGGACCGTTTCATGTCCACCGCTGGTTCCCCCGCCTCGCGTGCGTTTGCCGTGCCCTTACGTTTTCGCTTTGTGCGGTGCTAGTATGCACCGGCCCTTGCGACGCCACATCGCGCGGGCTGCGATTTCCCGTCAGGGTTTTTCATGATTCCATCGGCCACTCTGTCATGAATGCAGCGACTGCGGTTCAGCAATGCATCAGCGCACCGGCGATGCTGTTTGCGCGTGCGGTGTCGCAGAGCCAGGCGACGGCCCTGCGCGAGAAGCACCTCGGCCTGTGGCGCGATGTGAGTTTCGGCCAGTACGCAGAGCAGGTGCGCGAAGCCGCAGAGGGCCTGCTCGCCCTGGGGCTTGCGGCCGGCGAGAGGGTGGCCATCATCGGTGAGAACCGCCGCGAATGGCTGGTGGCCGACCTCGCCACCCAGGCTGCGGGCGGCGTCAGTGTCGGCATCTACACGACCAACGCCGCGCCGGAGTGCGCCTACATCCTCGAGCATGCCGGCGTGCGTGTGTTCGTCGTCGAGAACGAAGAGCAGCTCGACAAGGCGCTGGCCATCCGTGCCGGGCTGCCGGAGCTGCGCTGGATCGTCGTGATGGACATGGAGGGCCTGTCCGGGCTCGACGAGCCG
>JADZCL010000247.1 GCA_020851615.1 Rubrivivax sp. | reverse complement strand
TGCTCGCCGAGGTAGGGGGCGATGTCGGCCTCGTCGCCCGCCCGGCCGGCATTGATGCGGTAGCGCACCCCATCCTCGACCTCGAAGAGCGGAAAGACGGCCGCATCGACGGCACGCCGCGCCGTGCGCACCGCGGCGTCATCGGCCAGGCCCCAGCCGGGCACGCAGGGCACGAAGACGATGATCACCTTGGTGCCGCGGATGCCCTTGGCCTTCTCGATCTTGGCGCGCAAGTCGTTCAGATGCGAGGGGCTGGCGGTGGCGACGTAGGGCACGCGGTGCGCGGCCAGGATCTCGATCATGTTCTTCTTGTGCGTGGCCTTGCCCGCGGGCGTGCTGCCGGTCACGGCACCCAGCGGCGTCGACGAGCTCTTCTGCCCGCCGGTGTTCATGTAGCCCTCGTTGTCGAAGCAGATGTAGAGGATGTCCTCGTTGCGCTCGGCCGCCGACGACAAGGCCTGCAGCCCGATGTCGTAGGTGCCGCCATCACCGACGAAGCAGAACACCGTCGTGTCGGGCTTGTTGCGCGCCAGCAGGGCACGCTTGACGCCGCTGGCCGACGCGGCGGCCGACTCCAGCGTGGTGTGGAACATCGGCACCTGGACCGCCGAGATCGGGTAGCCGCCGCAGATCATGGCCGAGCACGAGGGCGCGACGACGCCGATCGCATCCTTGCCGATGGTGTTGAGGATCACGCGCACCGACACCGGCTCACTGCAGCCGGCACAGGCCACGTGCCCCGAGCACAGCAGGCCGTCATCCTGGTATTGGACGTTCTTCACGTGTTCACTCCACCCAGACGGGGCCGGGCTGTGGGGCCTTGTCGGCGAACTCGGCGGCAAGCCTGGCAATCAGCGCAGGCGCGACATCGACGCCGCCGACGCCGGCCAGCAAGCCGTGCAGGCGGGGCGCATCGGGCATCTCGAACAGGGCGCTCTTGAGCTCCTGGTGCAGCACGCCGCCCGTGCCCGGCGAGTAGTTGCGGTCGAGCACGATCGCACACGGCACGCCGCTGAGTGCGGCCCGCAACTCGTCCGCCGGCAGGGGCCGGAACAGCCGCACCTTCAGCAGGCCGACCGCCACGCCCTGGGCACGCAGCGCGTTGACCGCATGGCGCACCGTGCCGGTCATGGAGCCCATGGTGACGAAGACGACCTGTGCGCCTTCCGTGCGGTGGCATTCGATCGCCTCCCAGCGGCGGCCGGTCAGTTCGTGCCAGCGCTGCGACGCCTCGCGCATCAGGGCCGGGACCTGGGCCATCGCGGCGTCCAGATCCAGGCGTGACTTGCGCCAGCTGCGCTGGTCGTTGGGCGCGCAGAAGGAGGCGCCGACCGCGTTGTCGAGCGTGAACTCGGGCCGGAACGGCGGCAGGAAGGCATCCACCGTCTCCTGCTCGGGCAGGTCCACCGGCTCCAGCGCATGCGAGACGTAGAACGCGTCGTGGCTGATCATGGCCGGCACCCGCACGGCCTCGGCCACGCGAAAGAGCTGCAGCACGCCGTCCAGCGAATCCTGCGGACTTTCACTGTAGAGCTGGATCCAGCCGGTGTCGCGCTGCGAGAGGCTGTCGATGTGGTCGGGCCAGAACCCCCAGGGTGCCGCGGGCGTGCGGTTGACGTTGCACATCACGATCGAGGTGCGTGCCCCGGAGGCGAAATGCAGCAGTTCGTGCATCAGCAGCAGGCCCTGCGACGAGGTGGCCGTGAAGACGCGCGCGCCGGTGGCCGAGGCGGCGATGCAGGCCGCCATCGCCGAATGCTCGGACTCCGGCGTCAGCAGCTCGGCGGTGATGCGCCCTTCGCTGTGCAATTCGGTGATGCGCTCGAGGATGGGCGTCTGCGGCGTGATCGGATAGACCGGGATCACGTCGGGGCGCGCGAGCATCGCGGCGTTGGACACCGCATGGTTGCCGCTGAGCAGGACCCCGCGGGCACGGGTCTTGGTCTTCATGTCCACTACAGCACCGTCTCCTTGTGCATCGTGATCGCGCCGGTGGGGCATTCCTGGACGCACAGGCCACAGCCCTTGCAGTAGTCGTACTTCACCGCATAGCCGGTCTCGGTGCGGGCGATCGCCACATCCGGGCAGTAGTAGTAGCAGTTGTCGCACGAGGTGCAGCGCCCGCAACTGAAGCAGCGCTGTGCCTCGGCGTGCGCCGCCTGCGCGGCCAGCGGCTGCTGCACTTCGGCAAAACCCTGCAGGCGCTCGCCGACCGGGGCCACCGCCTGCACATTGCGTTCGCGCGGCGGGTGGTAGCTGGTGTTGATGGCCGCATACGGCACCGTCGTCCCGACCTCGAAGCCTTCGCCGGGTGGCTCGCCCAGCACGTAGCGGGTGATGGCGATGGCCGCCTGCTTGCCCATGCCCACCGCCTCGGTGACGAACCGGGCCAGGCTGGCCACATCACCGCCGGCGAAGATGCCCGGTGCACTGGTCTGCCAGGCCCGGTCGGTGCCGATCACCGGCCCATCGGCCTGCAGCAGCGCGGCAAAGCGGCCGAGGTCGGCGTTCTGCCCGATCGCCGGCACGATCACGTCAGCGGCCAGCGTGAAGTCGGTCCCCGCGCGTGGCGTCACCGTGAACTCGCCGCGCGTCTTGCCGGGTGCGAACTCCACCTGCATACAGGCCAGTTCCAGGCCGGCAGCCGACGCACTCACCTCGCGCAACATGCTGCCGCAGACGAAGCGGACGCCTTCGGCGGCGGCCTCCTCGACCTCGACGCGCTGTGCGGGCAAGCGCTCTGCGCCTTCCAGCGCCAGCACGGTAACCGTCTTGCCCAGCCGCCGCGCCGTGCGCGCCACGTCCAGCGCCGCACTGCCGCCGCCGATCACGACCACCCGCACGCCGCACTCGACGGGCTGGCCCGCATTGGCCGCGGCGAGGAAGCGCGCGCTGTCGACGACCCAGGGCTGCCTGTCGTCGAGCCCGGGCAGCCGCTTGGGCGACGCCGCACCGGTGGCCAGGAACACCGCGTCGTGGCTGGCGCGCAGGGCCGCCAGCGCATCGGCGCTGCCGACATCCTGCCCACAGCGCACGTCGACACCCAGGTCGATGATGCGCGCAATCTCGCCATCGAGCACCGCCTTGTCGAGCCGGTAGTCGGGGATGCCGTAGCGCATCAGCCCGCCCAGCAGCGGCTGCGCCTCGAACAGCGTCACCTGCACCCCGCGCCGGCGCAACTGGTAGGCCGCCGACAGGCCCGCCGGCCCGCCGCCGACGATCGCCACCCGCTTGGCGTGCTCGCTGGCCGCACGCGGCAACGCCCAGCCCGCGGCCAGCGCGGCGTCGCCGGCGTGCCGCTCGAGCGCGCAGATGTTGACCGCCGCGTCGTGGTGCTGGCGGTTGCACGCGCTCTCGCACGGGTGGTGGCAGATGCGCCCGGCGATCGCCGGAAAGGGGTTGTTCTCGACCAGCAGGTCCCAGGCGCCGCGCACGTTCGTCTTGGCGAGTTCGGCCATCCAGTCAGCGATGTGGCCGTTGACCGGGCAGGCGGCCAGGCACGGCGCTGGCGTGCGGTGGTACTCGGGCACCGAGGTGCGCCAGGTGCCGGTGGTGCGCACCAGCGACGAACGCGTGGTCCACAGCGACGGCGAGACGACGTCCGGCAAGGGCGCGTTCATGCCACCGACTCCTGCGCCACGGCCTCGCGCGCCACGGCGTATGCGTGACGGCAGGCGGCCACGTTCTGTTCCTTGCGGCTTGGCGCGGTCTGCTCGATCACGTCACACAAGGTGTCGATGTGCGGCTGCCCCAGGATGCCCGCCATGGCGCCGAGCAGGGCTGAGTTGACGACCTTGCCCATTTCGAAGCGGATGGCGATCGCGCGCCCATCGATCGGCACGATGCGGCGCTCACCGAGGTGCGCAAAGGCCTCGGCCGGCTTGGAGGTGTTGACGACGACCCATGTGTTCTCGTCGGCCACCTTCAGGAGGTCGGCGTCGAGCAGCGAGCTGTCGAAGCAGAGGATGGCGTCGGCGCGCTGGATGTTGCAGCGCAACTGCACGGGTTGGTCGTCGACCCGGATCGACGAGGACACCGGCGTGCCGCGCCGCGCTCCGCCGTAGGTGGCGAAACTCTGCACGTACTGCCCTTCGTCGAAAAAGGCCTGCGCCAGCTGATTGCCCGCGGTCTGCGCGCCCTGGCCGCCGCGCCCCACGATGATGATCTCCTGCATCGGCGCTGAACTCCACTGGTCGTCTGTGCCGCGCGATCATAGGAGGGGCCGGCCGCTGCGCGAGGGTGTCGCCCGTGGTTCTTTGATGCGCGACAAACGCCGCCATGCAGGCGTCCCAGGGCGGCGACTGCGCTGCGCCGGTTGCGCGGGCCGGCATATGCTTGCGGACCATGCCTGCTGCAACCGATCCCGCACGACCCCTGAGCGGGCACAGTGCAGAGCACCCACCCGAAGTCGAAACGCGCACCGCGTGGATCGTCGTCTGGGCCAGCTTCACCGCCCTGGCGGTGATCTTCGGTGTCTCGTATTCCTTCGCCGCGTTCTTTGCGCCGCTGCAGCAGCAGTTCGCTGCCACGCGCGCCGACGTGTCGCTGCTCTTCGGCGTCTCGGGCCTGATCTACTTCGTGCTCGGCGCCGGGGCCGGCATGCTGGCCGACCGCTTCGGCCCGCGC
>JADZCL010000246.1 GCA_020851615.1 Rubrivivax sp. | reverse complement strand
GGGGTTGTGCTGGCCGATCCGCCCTTCATCGACATCGTGCAGATCGACTTCGGCATCGCCGATGCCGCCGGCCACTACCATGTGCCGCTGCTCGTCAGCCCCTACAGCTACAGCACCTATCGCGGCTCGTGATCCGGCCTGCGGGTCACGGCCCTGCCTGTGCCAGCGCCTGCTCGACGGCAAGCGCGAGCGCCAGGATGCGCGCGTCCTGCCCGCCGGGTGCGGCCAGCATCAGGCCCACCGGCGCGCTGCCGGGTTCGTGGCCGGGCAGCGAGAGCGCGCAGCCATCGAGGAAGTTGATGAGCGTCGGATTGCGCAGCACGAGTGCATTGGTGCGGGTGAAGAGGGCATCGTCCCTCTGCAATGGGGCGATTTCCGGGGCGACGATGGGCGCGGTGGGCATCAGCAACGCGTCCACGCCGCTGGCCGCTGCGGTGACTTCGGCAATCCAGCTCTGGCGCGCAGCCTGCAGCTCGAGCAGGTCGGCCGCACCCATCGTGGCGCCGGGCCGCATGCGCGCCAGCACGCGCGGGTCGTAGGCGTCGGCACGGGCCTCGATGAAGCCCCGGTTGAGGTGCCAGGCGTCGGCGGTGGCCAGCGTGCCGTGCGCATGCAGGGCCGGCAAGCGCGCAAAGGCCGGGATCGCCAGGCGGCGGATGCGTGCGCCCGCCGCCGAGAGCCGTGCGCAGGCGGCGTCGAAGGCGCGCGCAACCTTGTCGTCGAGATCCTCGAGCACGACCTGCGCGGGGATCGCCAGCCGCGCGCCATCCAGTTCGGCAGGCGAGAGCGGGCGCACCGGCTCACCGGCCAGGATGGCGTCCACGAGCGCACAGCAGCGGACCGATGCGGCCAGCGGCCCGATCGAATCGAGTGCGCGCGACAGCGGCAGCGTGCCGTCCATCGGCACGCGGCGTGCGGTGGGCTTGAAGCCTGTCAAGCCGCAGAAGGCCGAAGGGATGCGCACCGAGCCCCCGGTGTCGGTGCCGATGGCCACCGCCGCCATGCCGTCGGTCACCGAGACCGCAGCACCCGACGAAGAGCCCCCGGGGATGCGGCCACGGCTGCGTTCCCAGGGATTGGCCGGCGTGCCGTAATGCGGATTGAGGCCGAGGCCCGAGAAGGCGAACTCGGTCATGTTGGTGCGCCCGACGATCACCGCGCCGGCGGCAAGCAGCCGCTGCACGATGGTCGCATCGACGGTGGCCGCGGGCTGGCCACGCAGCACGGTCGAGCCGGCGCAAGTCACCTCGCCGGCGATGTCGAAGAGGTCCTTCACCGAAACCGGGATGCCTTCAAGCGGCGAGCGCACGATGCCCGCCGCACGCAGCAGGTCTGACGCCCGCGCCAGCGCCAGCGCACGCTGGCGGTGCAGCACCGTGAAGACGCGAGCGCCTTCGCCCAGCGGGTCTTCGGCGCGCACGAGCGCGGCCTCGGCAAGCGCCTGCGCACTCGTGCGACCGGCGTGCAGGTCGTCGGCCAGACGGTGCAGGCGCGCAGGCAGCTCGGCGCTCAGCGTGGTGCCTCGCCCGGCTCGGTTTGCGGGAGCACGCGGGTGTAGGGCGTGAGGATCTGCACCAGTTGCCCGTAGACCTTGGGTGTGCCGGCGACGACTTCGCGCTGATGGAGGAAATCGGACTCGCCGGTGAAATTGCCCACCAGGCCACCGGCCTCGGTGATGATGAGCGAGCCTGCGGCAACGTCCCAGGGGCTGAGGCCGGTCTCGAAGAAGCCGTCGTACCAGCCCGCGGCGACGTAGCACAGGTCCAGCGCCGCGGCTCCGGGACGGCGCAGCCCCGCGCAATGCTGCATGACCTCCTCGAACATCTTGACGTAGCGCTTGAAGTTGTCGCCCTTGCGGAACGGAAAGCCGGTGCCGATCAACGCCTCGGCCAGGCGCACCCGCTTGGAGACACGCAGCCGGCGGTCGTTGAGGAAGGCACCACGTCCGCGCGAGGCGAAGAAGAGATCGTTGCGCGTGGGGTCGTAGACGACTGCCTGCTGCACCTGGTTGCGGTGCGCCAGCGCGATCGACACGGCGTAGACCGGGAACCCATGCAGGAAATTGGTGGTGCCGTCCAGGGGGTCGATGATCCAGGTGAATTCGCTGTTCTTCGCGCCGTGCTCGCGCCCGGACTCCTCGGCCAGGATGCCGTGACCGGGGTAGGCCTCGAGCAGGATCTCGATGATCGCCTGCTCGGCGGCGCGATCGACCTCGCTCACGAAGTCGTTGGGGCCCTTGCTGCCGACCTTGAGCACGTCCAGGTCCAGCGAGGCGCGGTTGATGATCGCCCCGGCCGCACGAGCCGCCTTGACGGCGGTGTTGAGCATCGGGTGAAGGGTCTGCGACATGGACGTGCAGCTGGAGGGCTGGGAGCAGGTGTGGCGGTGGACGAAAGAGCGACGCGGCGACAATGTCGACCGCAGGCGGCGATTCTACCGGCCGCACCGCATTCCAAGCCCCAGGCGCCTCGCTGCGCGAATCACCCGTGATGTCGGATCCGACACGTTTCGTACTCGTGCAGCCCAGCCATGCCGGCAACGTGGGGGCCGCGGCGCGGGCGCTGAAGGTGATGGGCTTTTCCGACCTCGTCCTTGTGCGCCCGCGCTTTGCCGATGTCGCCTCCCACGCCGAGGCGCTGGCGCGGGCCAGCGGGGCCGTCGACGTGCTGGAGCGGGCGCGCGTCGTGCCAACGCTTGCGCAGGCGCTCGAGGGCTGCACGCACGCCTGCGCCACGGCGATGACGCCGCGTGACTTCGGCCCGCCCGCGCACGCGCCGCGGCCCTATCTGCATACCCTTGCGCAGCAGGCGCCGCGCCTGGCGCTGGTGTTCGGCCCGGAGCGCACGGGCCTGGCCAACGAGGATGTCTACCGCTGCCATGCCTGCCTGTCGATCCCCACGGCGCCGGGTTACGGGTCGCTCAACCTGGCGCAGGCAGTGCAGTTGCTGGCCTACGAGTGGCGCCAGGCGCTGGGCGGCTACGCGGTGCAGCCGCGCGCGGCAGAGGCCTCGCCGGCGGAACTCGGTGCGATCGAGGGTGCGCTGCGACACTGGGAGGAGGTGCTGGTGCAGATCGGCTTCCTCGATCCTGCGGCGCCCAAGAAGCTGCTGCCGCGCCTGCAGCAACTGGCGCTGCGCCTGCAACTGAGCGAGGCCGAGATCCACATCCTGCGCGGCATCGCGCGGGCAGTGGGCGATGCAGAGCCCGCCAGATCGCCCCCGCGGGCGCGTCCAAGGCCGCGTTGATGGCACGGGAAAACGAGCGGCACCGCTACACTGTGGGCGCCATCCGGCCCGTCCTCGTCCCACCCGATCATGTTCAGTCGCCTGCGCGAAGACATCGCCTGCATCCGTGAGCGCGATCCTGCAGCGCGTTCGGGCTGGGAGGTCCTGACCTGCTATCCGGGTCTGCACG
>JADZCL010000245.1 GCA_020851615.1 Rubrivivax sp. | reverse complement strand
TTCAACCGGCGCCACGGACGCAGCGGCACACTCTGGGACGGGCGCTTTCGCAGCGTGCTGGTCGAGGACGGCGAGCACACGCTGCTGCTGTTGCGGTTGATCGATGCGCACGCGGCTGCGTCGACCGGCTCCCACCGACTGCCTGATGGCGCAGATCCGGCCTGCAGCAGCCGTGCGCACCGTACCGGCGGCCGGCGCGACCCCTCGCTCGTCGACCCTGAGGCCTATTGGCAACTCGGCAACACGCCCTTCGAGCGCGAGGCGCGCTATCGCAGCTTGCTGGAAGAGCCGCCGGGCGCCGCCGAGACCGCCGCACTGCAGGCTGCGCTGCAGGCGGGCTGGGGATTTGGCAGCGTGGCTTTCCTCAGTCGCCTTGCGGCAGCGACCGGGCGGCCGTTGCGGCCGCGACCGCGTGGGCGACCTGCGCTGACACGCAGTGCGCAGGCATATACGGATCCTGACCCCATAAAAGACTAACCACAGAATATGGGCGCTGTTTATCTAATCTGACCCCAAAAAATAGCGCTTGTTGTCAATGCTGCACCGCAGTAGGCTACGCCGCTCCAGCCCTTGCGGAGCCGATCGTGCGCCTGCCTGCAACGCCCCAGACCGCCCCCACCCCAGCGCTCGCGGATGACCGCGCCGTTGCGCATGGCCTCTACGACCCGCGCCTTGAACACGACGCCTGCGGGGTCGGTTTTGTTGCCCACATCAAGGGCTGCAGATCGCATGCGATCGTCGAGCAGGGCCTGAAGATTCTCGAGAACCTCGACCATCGTGGCGCCGTCGGTGCCGATCCACTGATGGGCGACGGCGCGGGCATCCTGATCCAGATTCCCGATGACTTCTACCGCGCCGAGATGGCCGTCCATGGGTGCGCCCCAGATGGTCGTGTCGGGGTGGAGTTGCCTCCGCCGGGCGAATACGGCGTGGGGATGATCTTCTTGCCCAAGGAGCACGCCAGCCGCCTGGCCTGCGAGCACGAGCTCGAGCGCGCGGTCAAGGCCGAGGGGCAGGTGCTGCTGGGCTGGCGCGACGTGCCGGTGGATCGGCAGATGCCGATGTCACCCACGGTGCGCGCCAAGGAGCCGGTGATCCGCCAGATCTTCATCGGCCGGGGCGCCGACGTCATCGTCCCCGACGCCCTGGAGCGCAAGCTCTACGTGATACGCAAGACCGCCAGCGCGGCGATCCAGGCGCTGCACCTCACCCACAGCCGTGAGTACTACGTGCCCAGCATGAGCTGCCGCACCGTCATCTACAAGGGCCTGCTCCTGGCCAACCAGGTTGGCCAGTACTACCGCGATCTGGCGGACGCCCGAACCGTCTCGGCGCTGGCGCTGGTGCACCAGCGTTTTTCGACCAACACCTTCCCCGAATGGCCGCTGGCGCACCCGTACCGCATGGTCGCCCACAACGGCGAGATCAACACGCTCAAAGGCAACTTCAACTGGATGCGCGCCCGCGAAGGCGTGATGAAGTCACCCGTCCTCGGCGAGGACCTCGCCAAGCTCTATCCCATCAGCTTCGAGGGGCAGAGTGACACCGCCACCTTCGACAACGCACTCGAACTGCTGGTGATGGCCGGCTACCCGCTGGCGCACGCGGCCATGATGATGATCCCCGAGGCCTGGGAGCAGCATGGCCTGATGGACGAGCGCCGGCGCGCCTTCTACGAATACCACGCGGCGATGCTCGAGCCCTGGGACGGCCCGGCGGCGATGGTCTTCACCGACGGCCGGCAGATCGGCGCCACGCTGGACCGCAACGGCTTGCGGCCGGCGCGCTACCTCGTTACGGCCGACGACCTCGTCATCGGCGCCTCCGAGACCGGCGTGCTGCCGATCGCCGAGAACCGCATCGTCAAGAAGTGGCGACTGCAACCCGGGCGCATGCTGCTGATCGACCTCGCGCAGGGCCGCATCATCGGCGACGAGGAGCTGAAGAACCAGTTCGCCAGTGCCAAGCCATACCGGCAGTGGATCGAGAACGTGCGCATCCGCCTGGGCTCGATCACCGGCGCGGGGTTGCCGGCGCCTGCGCACCAGGAGAGTCTGCTCGATCGCCAGCAGGCCTTCGGCTACACGCAGGAGGACCTGAAGTTCCTGCTCGCCCCGATGGCCGCCAGCGGCGAGGAGGCGATCGGCTCGATGGGCAACGACAGCCCGCTGGCCGTGCTCTCCGACCGCAGCAAGCCGCTGTACAGCTACTTCAAGCAGCTCTTCGCGCAGGTCACCAACCCGCCGATCGACCCGATCCGCGAGGCGATCGTGATGTCGCTCAACAGCTTCATCGGCCCGCGCCCGAACCTGCTGGACATCAACGCGGTGAACCCGCAGATGCGGCTGGAGGTCGAGCAGCCGGTGCTGGGCTTCGACGAGATGGCGCGCTTGCGCACGATCGAGCGCCACACCCACGGCAAGTTCAAGAGCTACACGATCGCCATCACCTACCCGCTGGCCTGGGGGCGCGAAGGCATCGAAGCCAAGCTCGCTTCGCTCTGCGCGGAAGCCGTCGACGCGATCCGTTCGGGGCACAACATCCTGGTGCTCAGCGATCGCGGCATGGGCCGCGAGCAGCTTGCCATCCCGGCACTGCTGGCGCTCTCGGCGATCCACCATCACCTCGTGCGCGAGGGCCTGCGGACCACCGCGGGGCTGGTGGTCGAGACCGGAAGTGCACGCGAGGTGCACCACTTCGCCGTGCTGGCCGGCTACGGCGCCGAGGCCGTGCACCCGTATCTGGCGCTGGAGACGATCGCCGCGCTGCACGCCGAGCTGCCGGGGGAACTGACCGCCGAGAAGGCGGTCGCCAACTACGTCAAGGCCATCGGCAAGGGGCTCTCCAAGGTGATGTCCAAGATGGGCATCAGCACCTACATGTCGTACTGCGGCGCCCAGATCTTCGAGGCCATCGGGTTGCGGCGCGAGTTCGTCGAGAAGTACTTCCATGGGACGGCCAGTCAGGTCGGCGGCATCGGCGTGTTCGAGGTCGCCGAGGAGGCGCTGCGCATGCACCAGGCCGCCTTCGGCAGCGATCCCGCGCTGGCGCAGGGCCTGGACGTCGGCGGCGACTACGCCTGGCGTGCCGCCGGCGAGGAGCACATGTGGACGCCCGACGCCATCGCCAAGCTCCAGCACAGCGTGCGTGCACCGGGTGACAGCGGCTTCGAGAGCTACAAGGCCTACGCGCAGATCGTCAACGACCAGAGCCGGCGCCACATGACGCTGCGCGGCCTGTTCGAGTTCCGCGTCGACCCCGCGCGCGAGATCCCGCTCGAAGAGGTCGAGCCGGCGCAGGAGATCGTGCGCCGCTTCGCCACGGGCGCGATGTCGCTGGGCTCGATCAGCACCGAGGCGCATGCGACGCTGGCGGTGGCGATGAACCGCATCGGCGGCAAGAGCAACACCGGTGAAGGCGGCGAGGACCCGGCACGCTACCGCGCCGAGATGAAGGGCCAGACCGTGCCCGAAGGCACGCAGCTCTCGGACGTGCTCGGGCCGCGGGTCGTCGAGGTCGACTACGCGCTGCGCGCCGGCGACAGCCTGCGCAGCCGCATCAAGCAGGTCGCCTCCGGGCGCTTTGGCGTGACCACCGAATACCTGGTCTCGGCCGATCAGGTGCAGATCAAGATGGCGCAGGGTGCCAAGCCCGGAGAGGGCGGCCAGCTGCCCGGCGGCAAGGTCTCGGAGTACATCGGCATGCTGCGCTACAGCGTGCCGGGAGTCGGTCTCATCAGTCCGCCGCCGCACCACGACATCTACTCGATCGAGGACCTCGCCCAGCTCATCCACGACCTGAAGAACGTCAATCCGCGCGCCGAGATCAGCGTCAAGCTCGTTTCCGAGGTCGGCGTGGGCACCATCGCCGCCGGGGTGGCCAAGTGCAAGGCCGACCACGTCGTCATCGCCGGTCACGACGGCGGCACGGGCGCAAGCCCGTGGTCGTCGATCAAGCACGCGGGCACGCCGTGGGAGCTGGGCCTGGCCGAGACGCAGCAGACGCTCGTCCTCAACCGGCTTCGCGCGCGCATCCGCGTGCAGGCCGACGGGCAGATGAAGACCGGCCGCGATGTCGTCATCGCCGCGCTGCTGGGCGCCGACGAATTCGGCTTCGCGACTGCACCGCTGGTGGCCGAGGGCTGCATCATGATGCGCAAGTGCCACCTCAACACCTGTCCGGTGGGGGTGGCCACGCAGGACCCGGTGCTGCGGCGCAAGTTCGCCGGCAAGCCCGAGCATGTCGTCAACTACTTCTTCTTCGTGGCCGAAGAGGCGCGCCGCATCATGGCGCAGCTGGGCATCCGCCGCTTCGACGACCTCATTGGCCACAGCGAGCTGCTCGACACGCGCCAGGGCGTGGCGCACTGGAAGGCGCGCGGCCTGGACTTCTCGCGGCTCCTGCAGCCGGCGCGCGCGGGTGCGGGCGAAGCGCTGCGCCAGACGCAGCGCCAGGACCATGGGCTGGACGACGCGCTGGACCTCAAGCTGATCGAGCGCTGCCGCCCGGCCATCGAGCGCGGTGAGAAGGTCCAGCTCATCGACCAGGTCCGCAACGTCAACCGCTCGGTGGCGGCGATGCTCTCGGGTGCGCTCATCCGCGAGCGCGCCCAGGGGCTGCCCGACCACACCATCTTCATGCAGCTCGAAGGCACCGGGGGGCAGAGCTTTGGCGCCTTCCTGGCCGCGGGCATCACGCTCAACCTGATCGGCGACGCCAACGACTACACCGGCAAGGGCCTCTCCGGCGGGCGCATCATCGTGCGGCCCTCGATCGAGTTCCGTGGCGACGCCGCGCGCAACATCATCGTCGGCAACACCGCACTCTACGGTGCGACCAGCGGCGAGGCCTTCTTCCGCGGCGTTGCTGGCGAGCGCTTTGCGGTGCGGCTGTCGGGCGCGACCGCCGTCGTCGAGGGAACCGGCGACCACGGCTGCGAGTACATGACCGGCGGCAGCGTCGTCGTGCTCGGGCGCACGGGACGCAACTTTGCTGCCGGCATGTCCGGGGGCGTGGCATTCGTCTTCGACGAGGACGGCCAGTTCGCGCGCCGCTGCAATACCAGCATGGTGGCGCTCGAGCCGCTGCTGCCCGATACCGAGCAGCCCGGCAGTGCGGCCGGCTGGCACCTGCAGACCGCAGACGAGGTGCTGTTGCGCAAGCTGATCGAGGACCACCACAAGTGGACCGGCTCGCTGCGTGCGCGCGAGGTCCTCGACCACTGGGCCGACTCGCGCGCGCGCTTCGTGAAGGTCTTCCCACACGAATACCGGCGTGCACTTGCCGAACGCGCCGCCGCGTCCGCCACCACCGGGCCTGCCGATCGAGCCGCCGCCGCGGCGGTGGCCTGAGCCCGCCTGCGTGGCGAACTCTCTGACTCCAGGAATCCAGCACCATGGGCAAGATCACCGGCTTTCTCGAATACGAGCGCGTCGAGGAGACCTACGCGCCGGTCGCGCAGCGCGTCAAGCATTGGCGTGAGTTCGTCAGCGGCCTGCCCAGCGAGCAGGCGCGCGTGCAGGGCGCGCGCTGCATGGATTGCGGCACCCCGTTCTGCCACCACGGCTGCCCGGTCGCCAACCTGATCCCGGACTTCAACGACCTCGTCTACCGCGACGACTGGAGGCGCGCGCTCGAGGTGCTGCAGCGGACCAACAACTTCCCCGAGTTCACCGGCCGCATCTGCCCCGCGCCCTGCGAGGCAGCGTGCACGCTCAACATCAACAGCGACGCGGTGGGCATCAAGTCCATCGAGCACGCCATCATCGACCGCGGCTTTGCCGAGGGCTGGGTGCGGCCGCAGCCCGCGGCGCAGGCCAGCGGCAAGTCGGTGGCGATCGTCGGCTCGGGTCCCGCGGGCCTGGCGGCGGCGCAACAACTCGCCCGCGCCGGCCATGCCGTGACGGTGTTCGAGAAGAACAGCCGCCCCGGCGGGCTGCTGCGCTACGGGATCCCCGACTTCAAGCTCGAGAAAAGCCACATCGATCGCCGCCTCGAGCAGTTGCAGGCCGAAGGGGTGGTCTTTCGCACGGGGGTGCTGGTTGGCGAATTGCCAGCCGATGCGCGCATCCACAACGACGCCACGCAGAGCATCACGGCGGCCGAACTGCTGGCGACCTTCGATGCCGTGCTGCTGTGCGGTGGCGCCGAGCGCTCGCGCGACCTGCCGGCACCGGGCCGCGAACTCGAGGGCGTGCACTTCGCGATGGAGTTCCTGCCGCAGCAGAACCTGGTTGTGGCCGGTGCACGGTCCAAGGTGGAGATCAGCGCCGCCGGCAAGCATGTGATCGTCATCGGCGGTGGTGACACCGGCAGCGATTGCGTGGGCACCAGCATCCGCCAGGGGGCGGCCAGCGTGACCCAGTTCGAACTGCTGCCCACGCCGCCCGAGCAAGAGGACAAGGCGCTCACCTGGCCCTACTGGCCCTACCGCCTGCGCACGAGCTCCAGCCACGAAGAGGGCTGCGCGCGCGAGTTCGCGATCGCCACCAAGGCTTTCGTCGCCGGCACCGGCAAGGCGCGTGCCCGCGTGGCGGCGCTGGACACCGTGCAGGTGCAGTGGGAGGGCGGCCGCATGCAGGAGCGGCCCGACAGCACGAAGCGCTGGAAGGCCGACCTGGTGCTGCTGGCCATGGGCTTTGTCGCGCCGGCGGCCGAGTTGCTGCAGGCCTTCGGCGTCGAGCGCGACGCGCGCGGCAATGCACGTGCCACGGACGGCCGCGACGGGGGCTACCAGACCGGTGCGCCCAAGGTGTTTGCGGCGGGCGACATGCGACGTGGTCAGAGCCTGGTCGTGTGGGCGATCCGCGAGGGACGCCAGGCCGCGCGGGCGATCGACACCTTCCTGATGGGCTCGAGCGACCTGCCGCGCTGAAGCCTCGCTTCAGGGGACGCCCGGCGCAACGGCCTGGGCGGAGCGTGCGCATATCATGCGCATCCCCTTCCCTGCAGGGCCGTACGGCCCATGCGAGCCGGCTTGAAGTCCGACGCCTTCATCGAGATCGACCACGTCACCTTCGGTTACGACGAGCGGCGCACGATCCTCGCCGACCTGAGTCTGCGCTTCATGCGCGGCAAGGTGACAGCGGTCCTGGGCGGGTCGGGCTGCGGCAAGACCACGCTGCTGCGCCTCATCGGCGGCGTGCACGGGGCCAACCAGGGGCGTGTCGTGTTCGATGGCGAGGTGATCGACGTCCACGATCGCGCGCAGCTGTACCGGCTGCGCCGGCGCCTGGGCATGCTGTTCCAGTTCGGGGCGCTGTTCACCGACCTGAGCGTGTTCGACAACGTGGCCTTCCCGCTGCGTGAGATGACCGACCTGGCGGAACCGATGATCCGCGACATCGTGCTGATGAAGCTCGACGCGGTGGGCTTGCGTGGCGCAGCGGGCCTGCGCATCAGCGAGGTCTCCGGCGGCATGGCGCGGCGCGTGGCGCTGGCGCGCGCGATCGCGCTGGACCCCGAGCTGATCATGTACGACGAGCCCTTCGCCGGCCTGGACCTCGTCAGCATGGGGGTGGCCGCCAAGCTGATCCGCACGCTCAATGACGTCACCGGGTCGACCTCGCTGGTCATCTCGCACGATGTGCAGCAGTGCATGGCGATCAGCGACTGGGTGGTGCTGCTGGCCACCGGCGGACGCGTGGTGGCGCAGGGCACGCCGGCGGAGCTGATGGCCTCCACCGACGCCGAGGTGCGCCAGTTCGTGCGCGGCGAGCCCGACGGCCCGATCAAGTTCCACTACCCGGCGCCCACGGCGGCCGAAGACTACGGCGTGCCGGTTGCGGCGCAGCCGGCATGCTGATGGACTGGCTCGCCCGGCTCGGTGCACGTGCGCTCGCGATCGCGCGCGGCTGGGGCCGAGCGGCGATCTTCTTCGTCGACCTGCTGGGCGCGCTGCTGCCGGCCTTGCGCCGTTTCTCGCTCGTCATCGCGCAGATCCATGCGATCGGCAACCGCTCGCTGGTGATCATCCTCGCCTCGGGCATGGCGGTGGGTTTCGTGCTCGCACTGCAGCTCTACAACACGCTGATCACCTTCGGGGCGGCGGAGTCGCTCGGGCTGGTCGTCAACCTCTCGCTGGTGCGCGAACTCGGGCCGGTGGTGACGGCACTGCTCTTTGCCGGCCGCGCGGGAACTTCGCTGACCGCCGAGATCGGGCTCATGAAGGCCGGTGAGCAGCTCTCGGCGCTCGAGCTGATGGCCATCGAGCCGCGCCAGCGCGTGCTGGCCCCGCGCCTGTGGGCCGGCATGATCGCGATGCCGCTGCTGGCCATCCTGTTCTCGGCGATCGGCATCCTGGGCGCCTGGCTGGTGGCCGTCGGGCTGATAGGCATCGACGCGGGGAACTTCTGGGCCATCCAGCAGAGTGGCGTGGACGTCTGGCGCGACGTCGGCAACGGCGTCATCAAGAGCGCGGTGTTCGGCGTCATCTGCACCGCGGTGGCTTTGTACCAAGGCTACGAGACCGAGGCGACGCCTGAAGGGGTGGCCCACGCGACCACGCGCACCGTCGTCGTCTCGTCGCTGGGTGTGCTCGGCATGGATTTCATCCTGACGGCGCTGATGTTCACCACCGGTCGCTGACCCTGCGGAGAGGGAAGGAATGAAGAAGAGAAGCATCGAGATCCTGGTCGGCCTGTTCGTGCTGCTGGGCCTGCTGGCGCTGGTGTTCGTGGCGCTGAAGGCTGCCAACCTGGCGAGCTTCAGCAACAACGCCACCTATGTGCTGACGGCACGCTTCGACAACATCGGCGGCCTCAAGGTGCGCGCACCGGTGCGCAGCGCCGGTGTCGTCGTCGGGCGCGTGACCTCGATCGTGCTGGACCCCAAGACTTACCAGGGCGTGGTCAGGTTGGCCATCGACGAGCGCTTCCGCTTCCCGCAGGACTCGGCGGCCAAGATCCTCACCGCCGGCTTGCTGGGTGACCAGTACATCGGCATCGAGCCCGGCGGCGCCGATGACGACCTCGCCGCCGGCGCCAACATCGCCCAGACGCAGTCGGCGGTCGTGCTCGAGAACCTGATCGGCCAGTTCCTCACCGGCAAGGCCGCCGAAGCGGGCAGCGCGGCCTCGGAGCCGGGCAAATGAACGGTCGGCCGCGTGGCCTGGCGCACGCGCTGGCAGGCGTCCTGCTCGCGCTGTTGGCCGCCGGCTGCGCAAGCGTTCCCGCAGGGGGCAATGGCGCTGCGGCAGTCAACCCAGCCGACCCGTGGGAGCGCTGGAACCGCAAGGTCTACGCTTTCAACGAAGGCGTCGACGAAGCCGTGGTGGCGCCGGTGGCGCGCGCTTGGCGTGACCATGTCCCGCAGTTGCTGCGCACCGGGGTGTCCAACTTCTTCGGCAATGTCGGCGACGTGTGGTCGACCGCCAATCACTTCCTGCAGGGCAAGGTCGGCAGTGGGCTGGAGATGGGCATGCGGGTGCTCAGCAACACACTCTTCGGCCTGGGTGGCATCCTCGATCCGGCCACCGAGATGCGGCTGCCCCGGCGCAGCGAGGACTTCGGCCAGACGCTGGGTGTCTGGGGCCTGCCCGCGGGGCCCTACGTCGTGCTGCCGCTGCTGGGGCCGTCTTCCGTGCGCGACGCCGTCGGCGTGCCGCTGGACCGCTACGCCGGTGCGCCTTCGCTCTACATGGACATCAATGCCTTCACGGCGTCGGCGCTGCAACTCGTGAGCGTGCGTGCGGAGCTGCTGGCGACGACGGCGCTCCTGGGCGAAGTCTCGCTCGACAAGTACAGCTTCGTGCGCGACGCCTACCTGGCGCGGCGGCGCGATCTCGTCTACGACGGTGCGCCGCCGCTGGAAAAGATGGACGACGATTTCGACGATCCGCCACCGGCGCCGGCCAAGGGCGGGTGATGCGGCTTTCAAGCGTGCTGTGCACTGCTGCGGCAGTGGCCGCGTTATGGTCCCATGACTGCCTGACCACCCCTGGCCAGGCGGCACGACGGAGAGGAAGACGATGCTGAAGAAGATGCTGGGTGTGGCCTGCATTGCACTGACGATGGCGCTGCCGGCATTCGCGCAGGGTGCGCCCGAGGCCTTGGTGAAGACGATCTCCGGCCAGGTGCTGGATGCCGTGAAGGCCGACCCGGCGCTGCAGTCGGGCAACGTCGACAAGATCATCACCCTGGTCGACGCCAAGGTCATGCCCAGCGTCAACTTCGAGGTCATGACGCGCTCAGCCGTCGGCCCGCAGTGGCGCCAGGCCACGGCCGAGCAGCGCAGCCGCCTGCAGGCGGAGTTCAAGTCGCTGCTCGTGCGGGTCTACTCGGGCGCGCTCACGCAGATCAAGGACCAGACGGTCGAGATCACGCGCACGCAGGCCGTACCGCAGAGCACGCAGGTGGTGGTGCAGAGCGAAGTGCGCGGCAAGGGCGAGCCCATCAAGCTGGACTACCGGCTCGACAAGTTTGCCGATGCCTGGAAGATCATCGACGTCAACGTCGGCGGCATCTGGCTGGTGACGAGCTACCGCTCGCAGTTCGCGCCCGAACTGGGCAAGGGCGGCATCGACGGCCTGATCGGCGCGCTGGCCGAGCGCAACAAGGCTGCCGCAGGCAAGGGCTGAGGGGGCCGCGCATGGCCACGCCCGCGGTCTTTGCCCTGCCCACGCACGCGACGCTGGCGCAGGCGCGTGCCCTGGCGGCCGAACTCGATGCAGCCATCGGGCAGGCCGGCGCTGGCGGGCTGTGCCTGGATGCCGCAGCGCTCGCAGAGTTCGATACGGCGGCAGTTGCGCTGCTGCTGCATGCGCAGCGCACCGCTGCTGCGCGCGCGCTGCCGCTTTTCCTGCGCGCAGCACCGCCCAAGCTGCACCAGCTGGCGCGGCTCTACGGCGTACACACCCTGCTGCCCGCAGCGGCATAGCCGCGCGCGCCTCACTGCTGGCTTTGCTGCTGGATTGCGCCGGGCGACCAGGCCGCGGGTGGCACCAGCGGCTGCGTGCCGCGCGGCAGCTTGAACTCGGCGCTGGGCTGCAGCGACTGCCCGCCGCCGCTGCCGGCGGGCTTGGCGCTGCCGCGCCATCCCGACGCCTCGGTGAGGCCGAAATCCAGCGTCCAGATGCTGTTCAGCGCCCGCCGCCGCAGGGCCCAGACGTTGCCGCTGAACTCGCCCTTGGCGAACGGGCTCAGCAGGCCCAGCCCCAGCGTGATGTTGTTGACGAGCTTGACGTCGGTGTCCCCGGGCAGGCGGTCGGCAAAGATGCGCACGAACCAGCTCGGCGGCCAGGGGTTGCCCACCAGCGTGTTGTGCGCCAGGTACAGGCCGCTGCGCGGCCATGCGTTGCCCTCAGCCCCATAGGCCACCATGACCGGGTTCTGCGCGTTCGGACCCTGGCCGATGATGTTGCCGATCACCCAGGCCAGGCCGCCATTGGGCAGGTCGATCTCGTACGAGGCCATGCCGTCATCGCCATCGTAGACGAGGTTGTAGGTGATGCGGCTCTCCTTGGCGCGGCTCTTGATCAGGTGCCCCTCGAAGCCGGTGTAGAAGCGGCTGCCACGCACCGAGAAGCGCCCGATGCGGCCGACATAGAGCAGGTGGTGCAGCCCGCCCTCGATGCGTGGCGCCATGCCGAACTCGCTGTCCTCGACGACAAGCTCGGCGCTCTCTTCATTGGCGGTCAGGATGCCGACCTCGTTGTCGATGAAGAGGCTGTTGCGCACGGTGAGCTTGCCGCGCTCGAGGCGGATGCCCGCGCCGTTGGCGTCGTCGGCGCGTGCGCCGCGGAACTCGAGGTTTTCCACCGTCACGTCGCCCCCGTGCACGACGAGGATCGCCTTGCGCTCGGCCAGCGGTCCCTTGGCCAGCAGCAGCGGGCGCTCGGTGACGGCGCGTATCGTCAGCTGCTGCTGCGTGACGACGCCCTGCTGGCCTTCGTAGCGGCCTGGCATGAGCGCAATCGTGTCACCGTCGCGCGCCTTGGCCAGAGCTTCGGCCAGGGTCATCGACGGCGGCGCGGGGCCGACGATCAAGGTGTCGGCCAGGGCCGCGACCGGCAAGGCACCCAGTGCGATCAGGCTCAGGAGGCGGCGCCAGGATCGCCACGGCCGCGAGGGGAGAGGTGCAGACATGGGCCGCGATTCTGACCTGCATGTGCGCCCGTACCCACGGGCGCTTGCGCGCGGCCGCTGCGCTATCGTCGCAGGCTTCACGTTCACCCGCTGGAGGCCTCTCCCGTGTCGATCCGTCGCCAAGCCCGTTCTGTCTTCCTGCCCGCTGCACTGGCGCTTGCCGTCACCGCGGTGGCCGCACCTGCGCAGGCGCAGGAAGGCGGGCAGATCAACGTCATCTGCTCGGTGCAGGCCGAGTGGTGCAACATGATCCAGACGGTGTTTGCGCGCAGCACCGGCATCAAGATCAACATGTCGCTCAAGGGCTCGGGCGAGGCGCTGGCCCAGCTCATCGCCGAGCGCGCCAACCCCAAGACCGACGTCTGGTTTGGCGGCACCGGCGACCCCCACCTGCAGGCCGCCGAGCAAGGCCTGACGCTCGAGTACAAGAGCGCCAGCCTGCCGCAGCTGCATGCCTGGGCGCAGCAGCAGGCGCAGCAAAGCGGCTGGAAGACGGTCGGCATCTACAGCGGCCCCCTGGGCTTTGGCTACAACACCGAGCTGATTGCCAAGAAGAAGATGCCCATCCCGCAGAGCTGGGCCGACCTGCTCAAGCCGGTCTACAAGGGCGAGATCCAGGTTGCCAACCCGGCCAGCAGCGGCACCTCGTACACGATGATCGCCACGTTGGTGCAGCTGATGGGTGAGGACAAGGCCTTCGACTACCTCAAGCAGTTGCATCGCAACATCCAGACCTACACGCGCAGCGGCACCGGGCCGATCAAGGCCGTGGCCCGCGGCGAGACGACGGTGTCGATCAGCTTCGTGCACGACGGCCCCGGCGAGGCGATGCAGGGCTTCCCGGTCGCGACGATCACGCCCGCCGAGGGCACGGGCGCCGAGATCGGGTCGATGTCCATCATCAAGGGCGCGCGCAACCTGGCCAACGCCAAGCGCTTCTACGAGTGGGCGCTGACTGCCTCGGCGCAGGAACTCGGCGCGGCGGCCAAGCAGTTCCAGGTGCCCAGCAACAAGGCTGCCAAGGTCGACGCGCACGTGCCCGACTTCAAGAAGATCAAGTTCATCAACTACGACTACGCCAAGTACGGCGCCAGCGCCGAGCGCAAGCGCCTGATCGCCCGCTGGGAGAAGGACGTCAACTCGCTGCCGCGGTGAGCCTGGTGGCGACCGGCCGCGTGGGTACGGGCGCGGCCGCCATGCCCACGCGTGGCCAGCGCCGCCAGCGCCGCACGGTCGCAGCCTGGCTCGCGCTCGGGCTGGCGGCCTTCGTGCTGCTGCCGTGGTACTTCCCGCAGAACGTCTCGCTGTGGCGGGCGTTGCCGGGGGTTTTCGGCGGCGCCGAGACTGCGGGCGCGCTGGTGCAGGCGCTGCGCCACGGCCGGCCGTGGTTGTGGTCGGGTCTGGCGGGCCTGCTGCTGTGTGCGGTGGCGTGGGGGCGGCCGGCGGGGCGCCTGCAGGGCTGGTTGTTGACGGTTGGCGCGGGCGCGGCACTGCTGGCTCTGCTTGGCAGCGGCTTTGCCATCGGCGCCAGCGGCTGGGCCTTCGAGGTGCTCAACGCCCGGTTCGGCGAGCTCCCGCAGGGGCAGTTGGGCATGGGGCTGGGCGGCGCGCTGATGTTGCTGGCGCTGCTGATGCTGCTGGGTGCCGGCATCGCGCGCCTGGGCGCCTTTCGCGGTGACTTCTTCGTCGCCGCTGCGGTGGTCCTGTGTTCGGCGCTGCTGCTGCTCTTCGTCGCCCTGCCGGTGGGCAAGGGTCTGGCCGGGGCCTTCTTCGACGATGCCGGCGCCTTCTCGCCGGCCGCGCTCGTGCAGCGCCTGGCCGAGGATCGCGTCTGGGGCCTGTCCTGCGTGGTGGGCGGCGTGCGCTGTGGCGTGGCGTGGAACACGCTGTTCCTGGCCCTGCTGACGGCCACCGGGACGACCGTGATGGGCACGCTGATCGCGCTGCTGGCCGAGCGCGGACAGCAACGCCTGGCGCGCCCGCTGAACGTGCTGGCGCTGCTGCCCATCATCATGCCGCCCTTCGTCGTCGGCCTCGGGCTGATCCTGCTCTTCGGGCGTGCGGGGCTGGTCAACCAGTTCCTCGAATGGGCCTTTGGCGTGCCGCCTTCGCGCTGGTTCTATGGACTGTTCGGCATCTGGCTGGCACAGCTCTTTGCCTTCACGCCGATCGCCTTCATGATCATGCGCGGCGTGGTGCAAGGCATCAGCCCGAGCCTGGAGGAGGCGGCGCAGACGCTGCGCGCCAGCCGCTGGCAGACCTTTCGCACGGTCACGCTGCCGCTGCTGGCGCCGGGGCTGGCCAACGCCTTCCTGGTCGGCTTCATCGAGAGCATGGCCGACTTCGGCAACCCCATCGTCGTCGGCGGGCAGTTCGCGGTGTTGTCGACGGACATCTTCTTTGCCATCGTCGGCGCGCAGTACGACCAGGGGCGCGCGGC